>JAUMZN010000118.1 GCA_030528085.1 Erysipelotrichaceae bacterium
AAAAATCGACTTTTAGAGCTTAATTTAAGTCCAAGACTTGCCCGTTCTTTGGCGATTGCGATTGTTACGATCTTATTTGTTTTATTTATTATCTTCACATTTTGGGTATTAATTCCATCGTTGATTGATTCCATCACCGTCTTTGTCAACAACTTCTCTGGTTATGTGAGTCAATTGGAAAACATTCTGACGCAATTAGCGGAACGCTACAACATTGATATTTCATCCTTGCTCAGTTCTTTTCAAAGCATGAATATCTCGAATACGTTCCAAAAAATGGTTCAAAGTTCCATGACCAAAATGATGTCTTATTCGATGGATATTATCCACTTTGCGACTAATGCGATCATTGCCCTCGCTGCAGCGGTGTATATGATTGCAGATAAAGAACACTTATTAAGAACTTTTAAAATCCTTGTTTACATGATCTTTGGTCAAAACAAAGGAAACTTTATCCAGATTTATTCGATGGATGCTAAAAACGTCTTCCAACAATATATTGTCGGAAACTTAACCGATTCATTTATTATCGGTTTAATCACATGGTTTGGTTGCATCGTTTTAAAATTACCTTATGCCCCAATGATTGGACTGATCGTTGGTATTACCAATATCATCCCAGTATTCGGTCCATTTTTAGGCGCGATTCCTGTCATCGTCTTATTGGTTTTAATTAAACCGATGTATGCGATCATCTTTGCGGTATTCATCCTAATTGTTCAGCAATTAGATGGCAACGTCATTAAGCCATTGATCTTAGGGGATAAATTAGGTATTTCCGGCTTCTGGATTTTATTCTCTGTCTCAATTGGCGGAGCATTATTTGGCGCTGTTGGCATGTTCTTAGGTGTGCCTGTCTTTGTTTTAATTTATGAAGCACTCAAAGACATTGCGGAAATCTCATTAAAGGAAAGACATTTAGTTATTCCTGATTCATCGAGTATCGTCATTGAACAAAAAACGAAATCAGAAACTCAATAAACGCATCGAACACTTCAAGCATCACGGATCGTATAAGATTGTGATGCTTTTTTCTTTGAAAATGTAATCGTTTGATTCCAATTCCAATTTATTCAGTTTATTTAAAAACAAGCGTAAGATTAAACATTTTAAAAAAAGGTGATATAAAAAATAACATGGAAATATTAATGGATAGTTTATTGGATGCCATAAAAGATACGTGGCTGATGCTTCCGCTTCTTTATGTGGTTTATCTATTTTTAGATGCCATGCAAAGAAAGACGAGTGAAGATGATTCCGTCTTTTGGCGTTTACAAAAATATGGACCTCTATTTGGGGCACTATTAGGACTGATCCCGCAATGTGGATTTTCGATACTCGCGGCAATGTTGTTTGTTTCTAAAAACATTACGATGGGTACGATGATTGCAGTATTCCTAGCGACTAGTGATGAAGCAATTCCAGTTCTTTTGGCAAACCCGAATATGTTTGACTCTTTAATTTTCCTTCTAGTATGCAAATTTGTGATTGCTACAATCGTTGGTTTGTTCATCGATCGCGTTTTATTCCCGCATCAAAAATTAATTTATTTTTCTGAACTGCCTAACGAAGAAGAAAGCGATGATGACATCGAGTATTACGAAGATGAAGAAGGTTCTTCACAAACTCCTAGTTGTGCTTGTTGTTATCCACAATATCCAGTTTGGCTTTCTGCCTTATTAAGAACGTTGCGCATTTATGCTTTTATTTTCATTGTTACCTTTGGTTTCAATGTGATTACGCTGCTGATTGGTCATGAACAATTGAGTTCATTTTTACAATCGAGCTCTGCGCTGCAGCCTTTATTAGCTTCCCTGTTTGGCTTTATTCCAAATTGTGCTGCTACAGTTATTCTTTGTGAGTTATTTGCGAATGGATCATTGAGTTTTGCCTCTTTGCTTGCTGGGCTGATGACCAATGCCGGGCTTGGCTTAGTTGCATTATTTCAATACGATCCAAATCGCCGACAGCTTTGGAAAGTCATGTTATTGATGTTGATTCCATCATTGCTTAGCGGCTACTTGCTGCAATGGCTCTTGCCTCTGTTCTAGAAGGAAAAATAAAATCGCCTGTTCTTTGATCAAAGATTCAGGCGATTTTTGTACCAAGCCGCTTCGCGGCAGTTCGCTAAAACCGAATGGAAAATCGAAG
>JAUMZN010000032.1 GCA_030528085.1 Erysipelotrichaceae bacterium
ACGATTTTCCATTCGGTTTTAGCGAACTGCCGCGAAGCGGCTTGGTACAAAAAAACACACTCCGTTTTGATACGAAGTGTGCTTCTTTTTAATCGACCATAAAAAAATCCGCCCAAAATAGGCGGAAATTTTTTTATCCTTAGTCTTTGTTGTTGCGTCCGTATTTTCTGTTGAACTTTTCAATACGTCCTTGAGCGGCTGCGAAACGCTGACGGCCAGTGTAGAATGGGTGGCAGTTGCTGCAAGTATCTACTGTAAGAGTATCACCTTTTACTGTAGAACCAGATTCGAATTTATTACCGCAGGAAGCACAAACAACAGTTACGGTATGGTAGTTAGGATGGATTCCTTGTTTCATGTGCCATAACCTCCTTCCGCCTTAAATCATCTGCTGATTTAAAGTAAGTGCCTACAGATTATAACAACCTCCTCTTGACAAATGCAACAAGAATAGCGTTATATTTCGTAAATTTCCTTTCCCGTTTCTCTGAAATCTGCTTAAAATAAAGACATGAACACAATTCAAAAAACAATTGGCCACCTGCAAACGATTAACGAGCACAAAATCAAAGTTACATCGCTCTGCTTTCGCTGCGGATTATATAAACAAGGCCTCCTTCATGACTTATCTAAATATACCCCGATCGAACTCAAAACGGGATTTCGTTATTACCAAGGCTATCGCTCACCAATCGATGCGCAAAAAGAAGCTGAAGGATATTCTCTTTCTTGGCTTCATCATAAAGGAAGAAACCCGCATCATTGGGAATACTGGCTCGACAACAGCAAGAATGGCATCACGCCAGTGAAGATGGAATTCAAATACGTTGTAGAAATGTTTTGCGACCGAGTTGCGGCAAGTCAAATTTATCTAAAAGATAAATATCGCGATGATTCGCCTTTGAAATACTATCGCGACAATCAAAGCCACGTCTTAATCCACCCGCAAACAGAACGCCAAATTTTATATTTGTTGGGGTATTTAAAACAATTTGGTCTCGATCAAACGATCGAACAAATTCAAAAATTATTAGAGATGGATCGCAAAGGACTTCCTTTACCGATTTAAAACAAAAAAAGTTTCCTTGAACTTAGAAATCGCATTGGATTTCAAGTGAATACAAGGAAACTTATTTTTTTATTCTGTTTCAGTTAAATCGAGCAGCTCTAAAATACGCGTTAAATCTTGGAGCGTTTCATAGCGAATCGTAATCGAATTCGGTTTAATCTTAACCGGAGTTTGGAAAAACTCTTCTAATTGACGATGCGCATCTTGAATAAAGATGTTGTTGTCGAATGCTTCTTGTTCCGCTTTTTTCGGATCAATTTTTGGTTCATTCGATGCAGCTTCAAGAGCTTCTTTGACTTTTTGTTCCATCTTTCGCACGGACCAGCTTTCTTGATAAGCTTTGTTGGCCAGTTTGATCATCGATGGCTTGTCTTTTAATGACAATAAAGCGCGCACGTGGCCCATCGATAATTTTTTATCGATAACCATTTGGCTCACTTCTTCAGGCAAACGCAAAAGTCTTAATAAGTTTGCGATATGTTCTCTACTTTTTCCTACTCTTGTCGCAAGTTGTTCTTGAGTGTAGTGCAGTTTTTTGATCAGTTCATCATATGCTTTCGCTTCTTCAATGACGTTTAAATCTTCACGCTGAATATTTTCAAGCAATGAGATTTCCATCATTTCTTGATCGTTGAAATCCACAATAATTGCTGGGATTTCTGTTTTTTGCGCAAGTTTAGAAGCGCGTAAGCGGCGTTCACCGGCAATCAATTCGTAGCCGTGAATGCTCTTTTTAACTAAGATCGGTGTGAATACGCCATGTTCGCGAATGGAAGCAGCTAATTCTTCTAATGCTTCTTCATTAAAAATCTTTCGCGGCTGATAAGGGTTCGGACGAATTTGATCGACTGGAATTTGGAGTTGTGCATAGTTTTGTGATGTATCTTGTCCATTTTGAATATCATCCAACATTTGGGTTATATCCCCACCAAAAATGGAGGATAAGCCTTTACCTAATCGTTTGTTGTCTTGTGTCATGCAAAAACATCTTCTTTCAGATGAAGCATTTCTCGAGATAAACGGGCATAAGCTTGTGCTCCTTTACATTTCGGATCATATTCAAAAATAGAAACACCGCGGCTTGGCGCTTCGGACAATTTAACATTGCGGGGAATTGAGTTTTGGTAAACTAAGCGGCCAAATGTCTGGCGAACTTCTTGGGAAACATCGACAGACAAACGAGTTCGATAATCGAACATCGTCATCAAAATTCCTTCGATCAAAAGTTTTGGATTACTTGTTTTTTGAACTAATCGAATCGTCAACAATAATTGCGTAACCCCTTCTAATGCGTAATATTCACATTGTACTGGGATCAAAACACTGTCCGCTGCAGTTAAGGCATTGGTGTTGAGCAATCCTAAAGAAGGTGGGCAATCGATCAAAATAAAATCGTATTGATCACGAATTGGATCTAATGCTCTTTTTAGTAATTGTTCTTTTCCTGAACTTAAGCGGTCCATCACTAAATCAGCACCCGCTAAAGACATGTTGCTTGGCAAAATATCGACTGGACATTTATCTCCATGTACAATCGCATCTTGAATTGGAAAATCTTCCAAAATTACGTTATAGACTGTGGGTTGGCCATTGGATTTTAATGCCCCTAATCCTTGGCTTGCATTCCCTTGGGAATCAAAATCAACGAGCAATACTTTATTGCCTAATCTTGATAAAGCACTGGATAAATTGATTGCGGTTGTCGTTTTGCCCACGCCGCCTTTTTGATTGGAAATTGCGATGATTTTAGCCATTCGTTTCCTCCAGTGGTTTTTTCTTAATTAAAGAATAAGAACGTGGATATTGTTTTGGCGTTGGCGCAGTTTTCACAAATGTGATGACTGTTCTCTCGCCTTCTTGGCCTAATTCAAATTCTTTAATTTGTTCAACCTTAATTTTTAATGCATCGATTGCTGGCTTCGCATTTTTGAGTTCATCTTTGCCAGCTGCTCCTTTTAAAGCGATAAATTTTCCTTTGTCTTTGAGTAAAGGAATACAAAGTTCTAATAAAATCGAAAGTCTTGCGACTGCACGCGCGCTGACGACATCGAATTTAGCACGGTTTTGTTTAACGTAATCTTCTGCTCGCGCATTTTGAATGTTTACGTTATTCAATTTCAATTCATCTTTGACCACCTGCAAAAACTTGCAGCGTTTAGTCAGCGGTTCAATCAAAGTGAATTGGCGTTCTGGCCAAATGATGGAAAGCGGAATTCCTGGAAAGCCAGCGCCGCTGCCGACATCGGCCATCGTTTTAAATTCTGTGTCCATGAATGGGACGATTGAATCGTAAAAATGTTTTTCCCAAACTTCTTCTTCTTCAACGATCGCAGTCAGATTCATTTTCTGATTCCATTCTTGAAGTAAGTTTAAGTATTGTACAAATTGATGGAGTTGTTTCTCATCGAGAGTAATGTTTTGTTGTTTTAGAGCTTCTCGGAATTGTTCTTTATTCATATTGTTCAGTATACCATTTGTTGATGAGCGATTCATGATCAATCTTACGAACTGTTCTTCTCTTTCCTTTTCTTTATAGTCTGACTTTTTCAAAATGTTTGATTCCAATCATATTTTGTTCATTGAAACTAATATTAATTTGAAAAATGGTAAACTAATCCCATGGCAAAACAAAGATTAAAACCAGCGATCCGCAATGGAGCAATCGGATTTGTGATTGGTTTAGCGCTATGCTCCATCGTTTCTCTTTCGGGCTGCTTAGCTTTGAAAGGATCTCAAGAAAGAAAAGAAATCAGTTCTACGACGCTTAAAACTTCTTTAGAACAAGCAAGTGATCTGATCACCACAAAGTATTACTACTCCGATATTGGCAAGTTTGAAAACTCCTATGAAATTAATGGCTGGAGCATTCCTTTTACCGGAAAAAACTTCATCCTTTCTTATCAAGGAGAAGCTTTGCTTGGTTTTTCCATCGACGATGTCAAAATCGAGCTCAATGGCAATCGAATTCATGTCACTTGTCCACCAATTCAAATTCTATCCAATACGATCCCGGCGGAAAGTGTTGAAGTGTATGATCAATCGTTCAACATCTTCAATCAAGTGACGATTGATGACTATCTCGAATTTGAAACGAATCAAAAAAAGATTGCGGAACAAAAAATGCGGGATAATGGCGTTTTTGAACAAGCCAAAGAAGATGCTAAAACGTCGATCATGTCTGTTTTAAATGTCATCCCGGATATTCGCGAAGACTACCACATCACAATCGATTTTGAAGAGCAGCCTGAAGAAAGCACACAAACTTCTAGCCAAGCAAGTTCTTCAACAAATTCAACTGAATCTAACCAAGCATCCAACTAAACTTTAAATCTCGTGTTGGATCGTTAAACACAAATCAAGAAGATTAGGAATATCCTCGGTTTATGGGATATTCTTTTCTTTTTGAACAAAATGAAAAAGTGATCTAGCGATGCAAAATCGAGCATCCGCAAGATCACTTTTTGTTTGATTTCTACTTGATCAACAAAATTTGAATTTATTCATGCTGAATGTTTATGTGTTCAATATATCCCCATTCATTCAGAAAGATTCAATGTTTTAAATGTTTTATTCTTCGTCTTCAGAAGACTCTTCTTCATCATCATTTTCATCGTCGATGATTTCATCTTCGTCTTCTTCAGGTACGTAGTCGTCTTCATCTTCGACACTAATTGATTCTGTGTCGACAATCGTGTTAGCGGAAGACTGACGTTTGCGCAAATCCCAAGTGTTTCCTGGAAGAGAGGCAAAGCGACCGTCAATGGATAAGTCACTATAAAGTTGAGCAATATTGTCATCAGCTTGTGAAGGAGTAAATCCCATTTCACTAGATACTTGATTCCAAATATCGATAAATTTCATAGCTTTTTTCTGGCTGGATAAAATGTCGTAAGCCAGATCAATCATTGATTTTTTCATGTGCAAATCTCCTCGTAATACAATCGTTTTACATTGATTCAGGGGCTGATACGCCAATTAAGCTTAATGCATCTGCTAAAACAATCTGTACAGCTTGCAATAAAGCGATTCGTTGAGCGCTGAGTTCTGGATTTTGGGGATCGTTCACTTTGCATGCGCCATAGAAGCTATGGAACTTCGCAGCGAGGTTTTGAATATAATGAGAAATTCGATGAACTTGACGTGTTCTTGCTGTCTGTTCAATGACAGATGGGTATTCCTGCAATGTTTTCAGCAGATCGATTTCTTTTTCGTGAGTTAAATCTTTGAAGTCTGTTGGTGTGCTGTAGCCTTCTGTTTGTTTCAAGATGGAACAAATACGGGCATGAGCATATTGAGCATAGTAAACTGGGTTTTCATTTGTTTTCGATACAGCTAAGTCTAAATCGAAATCAAGATGAGTATCTAATGCTCGTGCAGAGAAGAAATATCTTGCTGCATCAACGCCAACTAAATCCATTAAGTCGTTAATTGTTGTCGCATTGCCTAAACGTTTAGACATTTTGACTTCTTCACCGTTGCTGACTAAACGAACCATTTGAATGATATCGACATTCAGTTTATCTGGATCGTGATGTAAAGCAGACATAGCCGCTTTTAAACGTGGAATATATCCGTGGTGGTCAGCACCGAAGAAGTTGACTAACATATCAAAACCGCGGCGGTATTTATCGTCATGATAAGCGATATCTGGAACTAAGTATGTCAAAGATCCATCTTGTTTGCGTAATACGCGGTCTTTATCATCGTTGAAATCTGTTGTTCTAAACCATAATGCGCCATCTTTTTCGTAAGTATAGCCATTATCGCCAAGTTGTTGTAACGCTTCATCGACTTTTTTAGCGTCTCTTAATGCTTGTTCAGAAGTCCAAACATCAAAATGAACGCGGAAACGGTCTAAATCTTCTTTGATTTTGTCTAATTCAAAAGCAATTCCTTCTTTTCTGAAGAAATCTAAGTTTTCTTTTGTTGGTTCTAATAATTGATTTGGATATTCTTTTGCGAGTTGTTCTGCTTTTTGTTTAACGTCTGCACCTAAATATCCATCTTCACCAATTTCAGCTTCCTGACCATGAGCTTGCGCATAACGAGCCCATAAAGATTGAGCGAGGTTGCCGATTTGGTTTCCAGCATCGTTAACATAGTATTCGCGTGTTACATCGTAACCAGCTTTTTTCATGATTCTTGAACAAGAATCACCCCATGCTGCCCCACGTGCGTGTCCTAAATGCAAAGATCCAGTTGGGTTTGCGGATACGTATTCGAGGTTGACTTTGATGTGGTTGTCTGCAAGTTGACCATAGTTTTCTTTGAGTTCAAGAATTGTTGGAATCACTCTTGCGTATTCGTCTTTTTTCATCACGAAGTTCAAGAAACCAGGACCTGCGATTTCAACGTGTTCGATCGAATCGCTTTGCAGGTTGTTCATGATGTTTTGGGCAATTTCAACTGGTTTAGTGCGCAAAGTTTTTGTTAACTTCATCGCCATATTTGTTGAATAATCCCCTTGTTCTTTACGTTTTGGAATTTCGATAATAATTTCGTTTGGTTCTAAGTCTAAGTCGTAAGCTTTTTTAACTGCCAAAGCAAGAGCTTGACGGAGAGTTTGATCCATTGCTCCCATGGTGCCCATCCTTTCTCTGTTGGTTATTTATGTATTTATGATTTCATGCTCAAATCATATGAGCAGGTATTCGCGTTTGTGAATCTGTTATTTTTTAAACCTTAACTATTTATGCATGTTCAAAGTCATTTGGAAATAAAAATACTCAGTTTCGTCCAATAAATAGGAAAGATGAATCACTTTTATCCATTCTTTGCCCATTTTTTCGGGATT
The DNA here is from genome assembly GCA_030528085.1 of Erysipelotrichaceae bacterium. Classification (GTDB taxonomy): domain Bacteria; phylum Bacillota_I; class Bacilli_A; order Erysipelotrichales; family Erysipelotrichaceae; genus Allobaculum. The sequence goes on from JAUMZN010000032.1 coordinate 6,864, forward strand.
TGTCGAAGATTGTTCTTCTTTTTCTGTCGTTTGAATCTCGCATTTGATCTTGGAAATCGCCATTTCCATATCGCCATAAGGCGTGTGGACATTCGCTTTTCCATCGCCTATGTAAGGCAAAAATAGGCGTGTTTTGACTTCTGATTCATTTTGAATCAACATTCCTTTTTTAAGCACTTTCCATGTTGATTGTTCCTTTGCGGTGCCAAAGGAAACACAAAACGAACCAGTGTCGAGTAATTGGTACTCTGCCAACCCGTGATACAGAGTTTCTTGTGATTTTAAATCTTCTAAATGAACTTGTACTAACATAGCGATTGAAAGTGTATCACATCATTAGATCTTTTCAATCTATCGAGCGATTTCTATGCAGTTTTTTCCTGCGTGAAAAATCGCTGTTTAGGAAAATAGACGCGCCATTGTTTGGGATTTTTCATATTTAATAAAGCTTGGGCAACATCTGAACATTGCGAAAGCGGAATACATGTATCGCCATCCAAAATGCGAATTTGATTGTGTTCCGATTCAAAATACGGCCGATATTCACCTGCTTCTGTTTTCATCACTTGGCATAACGCTTGTTCAAATGGATGCGTGAGCGTTAATTTTGAAATCCACTTTTCGCCTTCTTCTTTATTTTGACAAGATTTCCAATCTGGAAGTCGTCTAGACAAAATAGCTTTACAAAGTGGGGCGATGACTTCATCATCCAAGTCTTGTGCTTTTTCAATTTGCATCAAAAGCGAAAAATCATCTAAGCGATTAAATGCTTTTAGATCAAAACCATCTTGATGTAAACATTCAAAATCATATAGGCGAACATATTCAGAATGCTTTGCGCAATAGTTTTGAAACGCATTTAAAAACGTTAAAATCATGCTTTCGTATCCGGCAGCATCGGGATGCAAGTACACCTGCCAATACATTTGATAGCGCGCCATGATGTAATCTTCTACAGCATGCGTCCCCGAGCGTTTAACACAAAGATGACCATCTTGAACGCGCAGCACTCTTAAAATTCGTTCTAAATCAAATTTGCCATACGTTGTGCCTGTCATATACGCATCACGCAATAAGTAATCCATGCGATCGCAATCTAATTGGGAGCTGATCATTTCTTCGAGCAGCGGACAATCGGATTGGTGATTTAAAATATCGACGACATATTGCGCAAGATCCAAATCTTCTTGATCCAAAATTTGATGCACTTCACTTTTTGGATCGAGGATGATCGCTTTCGTTAAGTCTTCATGATGGATATGGCTAAAGCGCTCAAAACAATGCGAAAACGGGCCATGGCCTAAATCGTGCAACAAAGCTGCGCAAAGACCGGCAATTTTTTGTTTGGCGCTTAAAGATTGCGCAATCTCATCCACTTCACTCATCATGCGTCTAGCGAGTTCATAAACGCCTAAGCTATGGGAAAAACGCGTATGTTCCGCACAATGGTAAACCATGCTGACACCGCCAAGTTGATGAATACGGCGCAGACGCTGGAATTCTTTAGAGTCGATTAAATCCCAAATCACTTGCTGGTCGATATGGATATAACCATGAATGGGATCACGCAATACTCTAGTCTGTGCTAATTTCATCAGGAATTTCCTTTTTTGTTTGGCGAATGACTTCAAACATCAAGGCTGCTTTTTCCTTATTAGCTTGTTTTGGGGTGTCTTTGACAACAATTTCCAAGATTCGATTTCCGAATTCAAGGACGATCACATCATCGATGTCCACCTCACTAGAGGGTTTTGCAACGCGACCATTGAGTGTAATTCTTTTTTCGAGTGCTAATTGTTTAGCTGCCTCGCGTCGTTTTAAAACGCGGGCTGTTTTTAAGTATTTATCGAGACGCATCGCTTATTCCTTTCTAAATAATGGGTCATTTAAAACGCCAATGACTTTCGTTAATAATTCCCAATAATGTTTCTTCTTTTCAAATGTGACGACAATCGCCCCGTTTTTTAAAGTCATATGGACTTGTCTGCTGGCAGCGGACATTGCTTCAAACAGTTTTAAACCATCAGCTTTGCGTGACCAGTCGACTGTCATTTGAATTTCAATGCGATTATCTTTTTCCGCCACAGATTCAACACCTTCTTGGCTCGCAAATAAATCAATTCGTCGGCTATTGAATAATTGTTGGACTTCTTTTGGAATGCGGCCAAACAGATCGGCAGTACGCTTTTCGTATTGCTGGAGCTGTTCTTCAGTATGAATGTCTCGAATCGCTTGATATAACGCAAGTTTATCCCCATCGCTCGATGTAAATGGCACAGGAACATAACCTTCCATTTGAATATTGGTTTGTTTGATTTCCGGTACTTCTTCCACTTTTTCTGTTTCTGGAAGTTTAACGTCAGGATTTGCCATTTGGGCAAGTTTTTTCTTACGAGCAATAGCTTGTGAGAGTAAATCTAAATACATGTCTAATCCGACCGAATCGATAAATCCGGCTTGTTTTGGACCTAACATATCGCCAGCACCACGAATTGTTAAATCGCGCATCGCAATTTTATATCCGGATCCGAGCTGGGTGAATTCTTTAATCGATTTTAGACGCTTGCTAGCTTGTTCATTCAATTGTTTTTGCGGTGTGACCATCAAGTAACAATAAGCCAACTTTTCACGGCGCCCCACGCGTCCACGAATTTGATAGAGTTGGGATAAGCCGAAGCGATCGGCATTTTCGATAATAATCGTATTGGCATTGGCGATATCCAATCCTGTTTCAATAATCGTTGTGCAAACGAGAATTTGGAATTTGCCTTGGGCAAAATCGATCAAAATATTTTCGATTTCTTCGCGCGACATTTTTCCATGGGCAACCCCGATTTGGGCATCAGGGAAATCTTTTGCTAAATCGTTGGCGACTCTAAAAATATCTTGTACGCGGTTGTGCAAGTAGAACACTTGGCCATCACGAGCTAATTCTCGGGAAATAATTTCTTTAATAACCGGACCTTTTTGTTCCATGATGTACGTTTGTACTGGATGACGATGGGCAGGTGCGGTTTTTAATTGGGAAATCGTACGTACTCCAATTAAAGACATCTGCAGCGTTCTCGGAATTGGCGTTGCAGAAAGTGAGAGTACATCGATCGAGTTTTTCATCTCTTTGATCTTTTCTTTATGACTAACACCAAAGCGCTGTTCTTCGTCAATGATCAATAAACCTAAATCTTTATATTCAATCGATTTAGAGAACAGACGATGCGTACCGACCACAATATCGATTTGGCCGTTTTTTAATCCTTTAATGATCTCGCGCATTTCTTTATCGCTGACAAAGCGGTTCACTAAAGCAATTTGAGCCCCTGTCTGTTCAAAGCGACTTTGCAATGTGCGATAGTGCTGCAGCGATAAAATTGTCGTTGGGCATAAAAATGCTACTTGTTTTCCTGCGCAAATCGCCTTAAATGCACAACGCATCGCAACTTCGGTTTTTCCGTAACCGACATCCCCAATTAATAAGTGATCCATCGGTTTTGGTAATTCCATTTGCGCTTTAATTTCGGCTGTTGCTGAAAGTTGGTCTGGTGTTGATTCATATTCAAACGCTTCATCGAATTCGCGCTCTAAAACATCATCTTTTGGAAATGCATAGCCGATATCTTCCGTTCTTGCCGCATAGAGTTCAACTAGTCTGCCGGCAATTTCTTCGACTTTCGTGTTGACTTTCTTTTTCGTCTTTTCCCATTCGCCACTGCCTAGTTTAGACAGTTTTGTGCCAGCGCCTTCTTTGGAGACATATTTGCGAATGAGCTGGAATTGGGATAATGGGACGAATAAATCATCCCCACCGCGATAAGCAACGTGAAGATAGTCTTTTTTCAAACCTTTGATTTCTTTCGTTTCCACCCCTAAATACTGACCAATTCCGTATTGGGCGTGAACGATATAATCCCCAACTTCCAATTCCAAGATGTCATTTAATGCGGTGGATTGGGAGAATGTCTTTTGATATGGAACTTTTCGGTTTTGGTGTCTAAAGATTTCTTGTCTTGTATACACCGTCATGCCATCGACACTAAAGCCTTGATAGAAAATCGGATCTGTTGTTTGGATATGCGGGACATCGCAATTTTCTTTTAAAATGGCTAAATCTTCTTTTTCTAAAGCAAAATAGACGTTTTCTTTTTTTGCTTCTTCAACAACCCATTCGCGATAATTGATCCCTGGTGCATCGACCATGCGAATGCCGCTTTCCACGGGATGATCAAATGGCAAAAAGACAGAAATTTTAAAAGGCTTATGCGTTTTTTCGATCGTATACAGATCGTGGAACATCGTATAACGCGCTAAAGCTTGGAAGTCTTGGACTTCTTCTTGCATATACGTCGCGTTATCTAAAACGACTTGTTTTGCACTTTCTTCCACATCTTCTGCTGGGGAATAAATGACTTTAGCCCCTTCGACGTAATCGTGAATATTGGCTGTTTCAACAAATGCATAGTAGCGATACAGTTTGGATTGTGGATCATACGATTCAATTGCTCTTAAATCCGCTTCAACAGCATCTTGTAAAAATTCCGCTCCATCGGGATTCGTCTTTTTGAGTTGTTTTTCTAATTGTTCAGGAACGATCGTTTGGAGTTTTTCGATTTGTTCATCACTGAAGAGCACTTCCGTAGCTGGAATTAAAACAACTTCATCGACTGAACGGATCGTACGCTGTGTATCGGGATTAAAAAAACGAATCGATTCGATTTCCGTATCAAAAAATTCGATACGGATCGGATCAGGATAGTTAATCGAGAACACATCGAGAATCCCCCCGCGGGATGCGTAAGAACAAGGCATTTCAGCATAGTTGACTTTGGCATAACCGATGCGGTTGAGTTTTTCCGATAGTTGTTTTCGCGAAACATCCATGCCAACTTTTAGCTGAATGCAGCTTTGATCGAAAAACTTAACATCAGGCAAAAAGCGCATATATGCCGCCGCATTGGTGACGATGATTTTCGCAAAATCTTGGCGCATTTGATATAACGCAGAAAGCTGATTGATTTTTTCTTCTGGACTGGCAGCAATTGCGGAAATACGCAAAGATTCATCCATCGTAAAACACAACACCTCTTGTTGGAGCAATGCTAAACGGGTATAGAGCTGTTGGGCTTCATATTTATTTTTCTTGACGACAATTCGTGTTTGATGGTCTTGTTGAAACGCCGATGTAAGCAAGAGTGCTTCTTCCATCAACGATAAATTTCCAAGCTGGCCATCTTCTTTGAGTAATTCTTTTGTCGCCGGATTATGTTCTAATGATTTCAAAATGAGATTCTCTGACATGATTGAATCTCCTTTCCTTGTCGTTTTATTGCAAGATCAAACAAATTAGTTGGTCTTTTCTTGATCTTCAACGCGGAAAATTTCATCCTGAGCGTTGGTTGTATAAAAATCTTTTTGTTCTTTCTCTTCTTTTTTCACTTTTGGTTTTTTCGGTTTGACGTTATAACGATTCATCGCTTTTGGAAAACCTTGTTTAATCGCTAAAATTGCCGCATTCGCTGCTTGTTCAACGGCATGATTTAAATCATCTAATTCATCGGCACGGAAGCGCGTTAAAACGTAATCGATAATATTAATTTGCGGATTGCGGCCAATTCCGACGCGAATGCGGTCGAATTCTTCGCCCATCACGCAAGAAATCACGCTTTTGACCCCGTTGTGTCCACCGGCAGATCCTTTTGTTTTTAAACGGATCGATCCAACTGGTGTATCTAAATCGTCATAGATCAATAAAATGTCTTCGCGGCTGATTTTGAAAAAGTCCATGCATGCGCGAACGGAAAAACCAGAATTATTCATATATGTTTCTGGTTTTAATAAAATGACATCTTCATTGCCGATTTTTGTTTTGACATAAGAGCCTTCAAATTTCTTTTTATTGATCGCAACATCGAGCTTTTTGCTGATGGCATCCATGACCATAAATCCGGCGTTATGGCGTGTTCCTTCATATTTCACGCCAGGGTTCCCTAGTCCTATAATTAATTTCATAATTAACCTTCCTCATTTTTTGTTTGATATAAACCTCAAAAGACTTCAATTAACTTGAAGCCTGGTGAATGATTCTTTTTTTAATCTATCGATTTTTCAATTCTAAAAATCCGTTTGTTGATGTTCATATTGCTGCAATAAGAATACAAGATTTTTTTGTTTTCTGAAGAACAAATCTTGTTCTTGAATCGTTTCATTTTCAAAAATCCTAAAAAAAAGGGCAAACGCCCTTTTTTATTCTTGAGTTGTTGGTGTATAGAGAATATGAAGCTGTCTAGCAGCGCCTTCTCCTTCAGAACGAGTAGAAATACCTTTCATCTCGCTTAAAGCAGCGTGAATCGCTTTTCTTTCGTCAGCTGGCATTGGTTCAAGAACTGCGTCAACTTTTGTTCGACGAACATCTTTAGCGACACGTACAGCCATGCGCACGATTTTTTCATAACGATCTTCTTTATAACCGTTGACATCGATCAATAAGCGGATGTGTTTTTTGAACACACTGCTTGCAGCAGTGCGAACTAAACGGTTGAAGTCTTGAAGTGTACGTCCTTGACGACCGATCAAAACTGCATTGGCATTTGTATCCACTTTAACGCGATAAAAATACTCGTTATTATCCAATTCCATTGTGACTTCAACAGTGCCATCCATTTGCGCATTGTCAAAATAAGTTTTCACGTAGTCATGGATAAATGTTTTTACATCCTCTGGAGCCCAAGCTTCAATCGTCACAGTACGGCCGATGCCTAAGAACCCAGCTTTTTCTTCGAGAATGTTATATGTGAGCTGTTCAACGTCAACACCTTTAGCAGATGCTGCGGATGCGAGAACTTCTTCTAGTGTTTTACCAGAAAAACGATCAAATTCCATAAGATCTCCTGTTATGAATTTTACTGCTTTAAAATTCATTTCAACCGTGTCTATACGGTTGATTTATTACTTTTTACGATGTTTTAAAATACCTTCTGAACGTTTCATTTTAGCTTCTTGTTCACGTTTATCTCTTTCTTTTTCAGATAAGAAATGGGACAAGATGCTTGTGAAGGCACGAATAATTGATGAAACTAACCAATAGAAAGACATCGCCATTGGCCATGATAAGTACATAATGGCGATTAAACCAGTTGTCATGTACATTGTCATGTTCATCGTATTTGTCATTGAGTTAGCAGACTCTTGTTTTTTGTATGCTTGTTTATTTTTACGAGCTGTGTATTTGTTCAACCATTTTGGAATCTGTAATTGAATTAATGACATCAAAATCATTAAGACATAAACAGCGATTGGCGCAATTTGCATTGCTTTGAATCCATCTAATGGCGTACGTGCTAAAGACATACCCATGAAGGAACCGTACACTGTTGTTACAGCACGCATTGTTGCATAGAACATACCCATCATGATTGGCAGCTGAATGAACATAACTAAGATAGAGCCAAATGGGTGAATGTCGTTATCTGTATAAAGTTTTTGTGTTTCTTGAGCCATGAGCATTTTAGAACGCTCATCGTTTTTCCCTTGGTATTTCGCCTGAATGCGGTTCATTTCAGGTTGGAGTTCCTGCATTCTTTGTTGGGAAATTTGGGATTTAAATGTTAATAAGAAAATCAACAGCTGAATCAGTAAAGTCGCAAGAATAATTCCCCATCCAGCATCAGTGAAGGATGCAAAGAAGTTAATTAATTGCGCAATTGGCCAGATGATTAATCCATCGAACCAACCATTTTTCCAACTATCACCCCAAGAGGTTGGTTGGATTGTGATTGTATCTTCTTTTGAATTTTCTAATTCTTCTTTGAGCTGCTGATCTGAAATTTCAGAAATGTTGACTTGATCTTTGTTGAGGGTTACCTCTTCTAAAGCGATAACCTGATCGACTTTTGTCTTACCATCTTGTCCACGTGGGTTAGAACAAGCAGCAAGACCTACTGCAACAAGCAGACACAGAAGAAGGACGCGAAATTTTTCAAACAGATTTTTTTTCATGTGCTCTTCCTCCATTTTTTTGCACAGCCCGGTCGTGCAGCCGGGATAACGATTCACTCCGTTGTTGATAATTCATCTTTTTAAATGCTGGACGAACGATCACAATAGAGTCAAAAGTCTCATCAAAAGTATACACGGAATCGATTAGAGCACGAACTTGTCTTTTCGTTCTGTTGCGAATTACCGCATTTCCTATTTTTTTTCCTACACTAATTCCGACCCGAGCTTTATCTTCAGCTCGTTTTGCGGTATAGAGAACAAACGCTGCATTCGCTTGCGAGTGCTTCTTGGAAATGATGGAGGAAAACTCCGTGTTCTTTAGAATTCTCTGATTCTTTTTCATAAGGCAAGACAGAGAAAAAAATCACCTTTGCAGGTGATTTCTAAGCGGATAAAACCTTTCTGCCTCTAGCTCTTCTTCTTGCAAGTACTTTACGTCCGCCTTTAGTTGCCATACGAGCGCGGAAACCATGAGTTCTTTGGTGTTTAACTTTACTTGGTTGATATGTACGTTTCATTGTTTCTCAATCCTTTCTTTATATAAGTATATAAAATACTTCTTTTCTTCCTAGTTGCGAAAGTCACTATACCATTTCAAAAACTAGACTGTCAACGATTAAAACGGTTGTAATTGCGATCAAAAAGTGGAAAAAAGCGCATATTTATCCATTATTTCAAAATTATGGGGTGAAACTGAACATTGAATTCCTTTTATGATCGGCAATTTAAAACAAACTTGTGCTTAATTTGCTCCTTTTTTAAGAGGAACAAAGCCTATTTCTTACCATTTATATTCTGCTTTTTCTCAATCTTTCTTCCCTAAAAAGAGATCAAAATAATAAGGCATACCCCAATATTTTAGTTTAAGCTGGTTTTATTTTTCCTGATCCAAACTATGCATTGAAAACGAAGTATTTTTTATGATTTCTTTTCCTTATATTGTTGGAGGTTTTTCCTTGCTCTTTTTTGGATGATTAAAAGTTTAATTTCATAATCACTTTTGCATAACAAACTCTGCTGGATCTATGATGCTTTGACTTGAAATCCCCAAATCAAAATATGTTCATTTCTAATTATTGGAATTCTTTTCTCAAGATTTCGTGTGGTGGTTCGATTTCATTAGCAATCGTATGTTCTGTCAATTCGGATAAAAGTTTAATTTTTTGATTGATGATCGGTCTCATGCAGTTTGGAACGTGTTCTTGATGAGCACGGTGAATTGCGACGCATTCTTTACAATTTCCATGATAACGACAAGCTTTTTTACAAGGGCAATGATCCTTTTCTTTAGATGCGACAGACAAAAAGCCCGTTTTTTGAGCTTGGTTTATTGACTGTTTA
>JAUMZN010000033.1 GCA_030528085.1 Erysipelotrichaceae bacterium
TTCGGTTAATTACAAATAAGACAACTTCAAATCAAGTGATCTTGAATAGAAGTATATGAAGAGAAAAAAACATTCTATGTTGATGGAAAAGTTCAATTAAAGATTCACTTGGATAATAGGAAAAGATGTGTATGTGCCAATGCCATAAAGTTAGATGTACTTTTCAGCATAATTAATCCCAAAACAGATTTGGCGATGTATATTTCCGGATCTGTTTTTGTTTTGTTGTATGCCATGTCAAAGACAGAATAAAAGACATCATGTAGATGCCTGGTAGAAGTAAATTGAATGATGTTATGCGATGAATTCGCGTTTGATTTCATCCATAGTCATGACAACTTGATGGATCTCTGGAATGTCTTTGACTTGATCGGCTAAATTTGCTGAGTTGATTAAGCGAAGATCTTTGATTCCTGCTTGCAGGGCACTATGAATTCCAGATTTAGAATCTTCAATAACGGTGATCTGTTCTTCTGGTAAGCCAAGAATTTGTGCTGCTTTATGAATCATCGCGATTTTGTTTTCGTAAGTGCCATCATCGTAAACGATGTTTTCAGGTTTGATCCATTTGTCTAAATTAAAGCTTTCAACAAAGAAATCGATGTTTGGTTTGATTGATGCTGAGGCAATTGTAAATGGAATGCCTTGGGCTTGAAGATCATCAAATAACGCTTCGGCACCAGCGATGAGGTGGAAGTTTTCAACGTCTTCACGACAGAAATCGCGATAGTATTCTTCTTTTAAAAACGAATAATGATCTTCTAATTTAGCATTTTCTTGTCCGCCATTAAGATAGCGAACGATCATTTTATTAGGTTTACCATTCATGTGTGTATGCAATTCTTCTTCGGTAATTGCTGATCCACGAATTTCTTTGGCTGCTTTACTCCATGCTTTGACGTGTTTGTCATTATCAAGAAAGAGTGTTCCATTGAAATCGAAGATGAAGCCATGTTGAGATTGAGTCATAGTTAAATTTCCTTTATCCAAGTCTTTTCATTGCGCGATTGGACAGTGATTAAAGTCCATACTTTCGTATTTGTTATAGGCGAAAAGGGATGAGTCGTCAACATTAAACAAGATATCATAGACTATGAAATATATACCAAAACAAAAGATATAAATCGGTAGTTTTATGTGTTTTATTTGTCTGAATATAGAAGGATTATCACTATTTAAAGATTGAGGATAGGATTTGTAAGATGAGAATTTAAACGGTATGTTTATGTGAATAAAAGAGAGGTCAAAATGAAACCGGTTAGAAAATAAGGGCAAGGGATTTGTTTTTCCCTAGAATTCACTCCCGTTATAATAGGGGACATGAAGTATGATCAAAAAACAATCCGATTATTAATCTTGATTACTGCACTAAGCAGTGGAACATTATTGATTTCCAATTTAAGTGCAGTAAAACTTTGGGACCTTATGGGCATTGCGGTAGATGGTGGTTTAGTCTTATTCCCACTTTCTTATATTCTTGGAGATCTTACGATCGAATTATTTGATAAACGAATCGCGAAGTCAGTAGTTTTATCTGGCTTTTTGATTAACTTGATCGCAGTTCTCGTTTTCTATATCGTTATTGCCTTGCCAGCATATCCTGGATGGGGCATGCAAGAAGCGTATGCGGCGATTTTTGGCTTTTCACCAAGAATTATCTTTGGTAGCTTAGCGGGATTTGTATTGTCGAGCTTTTTGAACAACTACTTGTTTGTCAAAATGAAACAATCCAATTCTTACTTTGCGAAAAGCTTTATCGCAAGAGCTTTGGCATCGAGTGTCTTTGCCCATATTCTCGATTCAGCAACATTTGAATTTATTGCCTTCTTTGGAGTATTGCCATTTAACGAATTTTTGGCACAAGCAGTCTTTGCGTATGTATTAGGACTAGGAATTGAATTCATTTTATCTCCAATTGAAATCGCAATTGAAAAAGCGCTCAAAAAGTGGCTGAATGCCCCTCAACAAAATGCTTAATTGAAAATCAGAGTGACTCCAACAAGCTTGGACACTCTGATTTTTCTTTTGAAATCGATAAGACTTTTTAGACAGTTTTGATAAGATAGATAAGGTCAATTTAAACAATTCACAAAAGCTGAAAAGTAATTTTGGCTTTCGATGTATATATAGAGAGGTTTACATGGAAGAAAAACAATTAGAAGGATTAAGTTTTGAAATTGAAGCACGAATTCCAGGAAAACTTGGTCGTGCCGGCATTATCCATACTCCCCATGGAGATATTAAAACTCCGGCATTTATGTGTGTAGGAACGTATGGGGAAGTACGTTTTGTGTCGATGGAAGATTTAAATTCCATTTGCGCGCAGACGATGCTGTCCAACGGTTATCATTTACGCAATAAATCGTTCGATATTGCTAAAGAAGGTGGGCTTGCAAAATGGTCAGGTTGGAATGGACCAACCCTCACGGATTCTGGTGGATTCCAAGTGATGTCTTTAGGTAGCGGAATCGGTAAAGTCGTTTCTATGGAACGCGAAAAAGAAGTCGTGAATGCGCCGAAAAAAGATCGTCTTGCACTTGTTACTGAAGAGGGAATTCAATTCCACGATCCTTATACTGATCAAGATGACATGATCGGTCCAAAAGAATCGATGGATATTCAAAACCGCATTGGGGCAGATATTCATATGGCTTTTGATGAACTGACTTCTTTAGCGGATACATATGAATACAATAAAGAAGCTTTAGCTCGCACGGAAAGATGGGCTCAAGTGTCTTTAGATGAACACAAAAAGCATCGTGATGATTTAGGTTATCGTCAATCTTTATATGGCGTTTTACAAGGTGGACGTTGGGAAGACTTACGTCGTTCTACGGCGAAAAAACTTGGCCAAATGGACTTTGATGGCTATGGACTTGGCGGTGCATTTCTTAAAAGTGATTTAGGCAACATTTTACGTTGGTGCAATGAAGAACTTCCAGAAGGTAAACCACGTCATTTATTAGGACTTTCTCGTCCAGATGATATTTTGATCGGTTCCGAAATGGGGGCAGATACATTTGATTGTGTTGCACCAACTCGAGAAGCCCGTCATGGTCGCATTTATACGAAATATGGCCATATCAATATTGAAAAGTTTGCGGGCAGCCAAGAAGTTTTAGATCCACATTGCGATTGTCCAGTGTGCAAAGCTGGATGGACAAGAGATCAGCTGCGTTCTTTGTTAAAAAGCCAAGATCCTGAAGATCGTGCAAAATACTTCAATCTTGCCAGCATTCATAACTTACGTTTTACGATTCGTTTAACAGAAGAAATTCGCCAAGCAATTTTGGATGGTCGTTTTGAAGAATATAAAGATGAATTTATGAAAAACTACTATAGTTATGCGAAAAACGGAGCAGCAAATCCTAATCGTCAAAACTAGGCGTTGATCAATTCAAAGCATGAATGATATCATGCAAGCATTACGGGATAAATATAAAAATGATTTTAAAGATGTTTGAATTCTAAAATTTGAAATCAAACAGGAAAGAAATAGATTATGGTAGCCAAGACAATTAACGAAGCGAATAAAAAGTTTTTTCGATCGAGCCATTCACTAGATCGAGAAGGTTTTGAATTCGTTTTATCACAACTCGATCAAGATATGATTGATTTTTTAGAACGATTACGAACAATGGACGATGATCTAGTCGACTTAGAGACAAGTGGTCCGCACATTGACATTGAAAAGCTCGCTGAAATAATCGCAAAACTCTGTCATATCGATAAAGATGAAATTTTCCAATTCATCGATGAAAATCCAGGTATAAGTAATCGAGAATTTTATGAAATCATGATTCAAAAAAGTGGATTAAGCGACTTTGAATTTTTTAAGCAGCTTATGATCGAAAATCATGATGAAGAAGGACTAGAAAACTTAGCGTTTTGCGAACAGCTTGCCAAAGAATGCAATATCGATATTGACGAGATTCTGGATATTTTCTTAGATCCAAATTTGAGTAAAGAACAAACTATAGCTGAGATCGCAAAAAGGGCTAATATGAGTGAATATGAACTCATTAAGCGTTTTTCCACCGATTACAAGGATCGTAAGGTCCTTCAAGGCATTGAAGAAACCGCACAAATGTTTGGTATGAGTGTAGATGAACTGGTAAAAGAATTTAGAGATCATAGCGATCTTGATCCAGATGATTTCGCCGAATATTTGCTTCAAAAAAGCGGTTTGACTGAAGAAGATCTCGCCAATCAACTCGAAGAAATAATCGACAACAATGAAGAGCTTTTCCTTGATATGGAAGATGAGCAAGAACAGTATGGGAAATTAGATGAGGATTTTGAATCACTACTTAGCGAATATCTTATGGAAGTTGCCGAAACTTATGGTTTAACTATGGATGAACTGTTTGAAGAGCTTGAAAGTAACGAAGAGTTTGCGTATATGGTGTCAGATGGAATACTTGATCAACTCGAAGATCTAATCGACAACAATGAAGAGCTTTGCCTTGATATAGAAGATGAGCAAGAACAGCATGGAAAATTGGATGATGATTTTGAATTACGAGTTGGCGAATATCTTATGGAAATTGCCGAAACTTGTTGTTTAACCATAGATGAACTATTTGAAGAGCTTGAAAATGATGAAGAGTTTGCGGATTGGGTATCAGATGGAATGATTGGTCTATTTGAAGAATTGAAGTCAAAGTAATCGCAATTAGAACAGTTTCCTTGAAAAGACACAGAAAAAGGTGTCTTGACAAGGAAGCTTTTTGAATTGTGTCAAACATCTCAATACCAACGAAAAAACCAACCAGTGTGATTAGAATACAATCACTTTTGGTTGGTTTTTTATATGAGTCAGTTTAAATTAGTTTTGGCTTTCTTTCCATTGACGAATTTCATCTAAGGATACTTGGATCGTTTCGCCATTGGACAGTTCAACTGGAACGTTTCCAGATTGCAGAGCCGTTAACATTGCTCTTTGTTTGTCATCAATACAAATCGCAAGTTCTAATTCATCTAATTGCACATCATCAACTGTGTTTGGTGCTTCAGACATTGGGTCACGTGCAGATGCATTTTTAGGGAATGCGATAACATCACGAATGGAGTCAGTACCAGCAAGGATCATCGCAATACGGTCTAAACCAAAGGCAAGTCCACCATGTGGAGGTGTTCCATATTGGAACGCATCGATGAAGAAGCCGAATTTTTCTTGTGTTTGTTCTGGAGTGAAGCCTAAAACTTCAAAGATTTTATCTTGTAAATCTTGTTCGTAAATACGTAAAGATCCACCACCAAGTTCATAACCGTTTAAGACGCAGTCATAAGCATTTGTTTTAACTTCTCCAGGGTTTGTATCGAGAAGTGGAATATCTTCGCGTTTTGGCATTGTGAATGGGTGGTGTTGAGATACCCAACGATTTTCTGTTTCAGACCATTCGAACATAGGGAAGTCAACAACCCATAAGAATGAGAATTCATCTGTGTTTTTGAGGCCTTTTAAAGAAGCAATGTCATTACGTAAAGAACCAAGTGCGTTGCACGCTTTCAGCCATGCATCGCTGATCATTAAGATTGCACCGCCATCTTGAACATTAGAAGCAGCAACTAATGCATCTAATTCTTCTTGGCTTAAAGATTTAACAGCGGAACCGGAAAGAGCGCCGTCTTTATATTTGAAGACAACTAATCCGTTTGCGCCGTATTTACGAGCATCGGAAGTTAAATTTTTGATTTCTTTATTGGATGGTGCGAAGTCATCTACAACGATTCCTTTAATGACACCTTTGTTTTCGATTGTGTTTTTGAAAGGAACGAATTCGGAATGTTCAAACAAGCTAGTGAAGTCTTGTAATTCCATGCCAAAACGGTTATCTGGTTTATCAGATCCGTATTTATCCATCGCATCATTCCAAGTCATTCTTAAGAATGGAGTTGGAATATCGATTCCTTTAACATCTTTCATCAGTTTTTTAAGCATGTCTTCCATCATGGATAAAATCTGATTTTCATCTAAGAAAGATGTTTCGATATCTAATTGCGTAAAGTCAGTTTGACGATCGGCACGTAAGTCTTCGTCACGGAAGCAGCGTGCGAATTGGTAGTAACGTTCAAAGCCAGAAATCATCAACAGCTGTTTGTAGAGCTGTGGAGATTGAGGAAGGGCATAGAACGTACCTGGGTGAACACGGCTAGGAACTAAGAAGTCACGAGCACCTTCTGGAGTAGAACGACCTAATACAGGTGTTTCAATTTCTGTAAAATCGTGGTGATCTAAGAATTCACGCAAAGATTGTACGATTTTGGAACGCATGATTAAGTTTTTCTGCATCACTGGACGACGTAAGTCCAAGTAACGATATTTCATACGTGTATCTTCTAAAGCATCTGTTTCATCAGCGATGATGATTGGAGTAACTTTTGAAGAGTTGACGATTTCAAATTCATTGACGATAATTTCGATTTCGCCAGTAGGAAGTTGTGGGTTTTTATCCTGACGTTCTTTGACAACACCTTTAACGTGTAAAAGGTATTCTTGACGAACATCTTTGAGTTGGGCATTAAAACTTTCATCAAAAACGAGCTGCACGATTCCTGTGCGGTCTCTTAAGTCGATGAAGTTCATTGCTCCAAAGTTACGTTTTTTGGAAACCCAACCGATTAATTCGACGGATTCGCCTTGGTTGGATAAACGTAAAGTGCCATTGTAATGGCTGCGATTCATGTTTTTCATCCTTTCTTTATTCGACAAGCTATCTTGCCCTAGGACCCAATAAGGAAAATCCTGCTAGGCAAGATATTTGTGATTAAGCTATTGAACTAATTTCAAGCAAAGCGGATTGAACTAAGATTAAGTTAATCAAATCTTGCTTGAAAAAATTGATTAGTGATCAATCAAGATTAGTGATGATCGTGGTTGCACGTGCAGTTTTCATCGCCGCAAGAGCAATGATCATGGTCATGATGATGATCATCTTCATCCTCTAAATGAGAATCTAAGAAATCAACTAATTCTTCAACTGGAATAGTGACTTGTTCACGAGTTTCAGTGATTTTGATCGTTACTGTTTCATTAGCAAGTTCATCTTCACCAATTAATAAGTTGAAGGCAGATTTAGCGCGATCGGCTGCTTTAAATTGCCCTTTGAATGATTTTTGCATGAAGTCCATATCACTTCTAAAACCATTAGCGCGAAGCAATGTCAAAATGTTGAATGCATAGTCGCGAGCTTCTGGGTTTAAAACCATTAAGTAAGCATCTAAACCAGGCTTGCCGCCTAAGTCGATTCCTTCTGCTTCTAACGCTAATAATAAACGTTCTTCACCAAGTGCCCAGCCAATTCCAGATTGTTCTGGTCCACCGAAGTAAGGAATTAAGTTGTCATAGCGTCCACCAGCAAGAAGTGTGGATTGAGAACCCATTCCTTCATCTTCAGAAACGATTTCAAATACTGTATGTGTGTAGTAGTCTAAACCGCGCACGAGTTTGGAATCGATACGGTAAGGAATTTCCATCATGTCTAAAAGACGAGTTACTGTTTCAAAGTATTCACGGCTTTCGTCTGTTAAGTAGTCATGAAGATCAGGTGTATGCTTCATGCATTCTTTGTCGTGGTCGACTTTGCAGTCGAGAAGGCGTAATGGGTTTTGTTCGTAACGACGTTTGCAGTCACCGCAAAGATCATCAACATAAGGTGCAAAGTATTCTTTTAAAGCATTGCGATATGCACTTCGGGATTCGTCATCACCGAGTGTGTTTAATAAAATGGTGATATGTTCTAGACCTAAAGATTTTAAAATCGAATAAGCCATAACCATTGCTTCAACATCGGCATATGGACTTTTTAAACCTAAAGATTCAATACCGAATTGGTTGAAGATGCGCAAACGACCTTTTTGTGGACGTTCGTGACGGTGCATTGGTCCCATATAAAATAATTTGACTGGTAAGTCAGGGTTAGAAAACATTTTATTTTCGACGTATGAACGAACTACACCGGCAGTTCCTTCAGGACGTAAAGTCACGCTGGTATGAGAATTAGCGGGAGTGAATGTGTACATTTCTTTGTTGACCATGTCAGACGAGTCATTGTCGCGTTTGAAGACATTGGTATGTTCAAAGATTGGAGTACGGATTTCATCAAAGTTATAGATGTAACAAAACTGACGAAGAAGTTTTTCGAGTTGCTGCCAACGATATCCTTCGTCTCCATAAATGTCTTGTGTTCCTCTAGGGATCTGATAGCTCATAAAAACCTCCAAATTGACTGATCCTATCAACAGGCAGTCATCATCTTATTTTAGCGCAACTCGAAACAAAACGAGTGAAAATCAAATTCGATCTGCGCAAATTCACTATAAATTCATCATATTTCGTCATTGAAAAACAATATCGCCAAGTTCGAGTCATAAACAAATATATATATGGAAGAAAAAAGAGGATAAAGCGGCGAAAATTTTAAGAAAATTGACAAAATTTTTCATGTTTGCGCAAGATTTATTTTTTCCAAAATTGATGCTTGACCTAGAGTTGACTTTAGGTGTTAGTGTTTTGGCGAGGAGAGATAATATGAAACATTTTTATATGATGCGTCATGGTGAGACGGTTTTTAATGTGAGAAGAAAAATTCAAGGATGGTGTGATTCAGCACTGACAGAAAAAGGGATTCAGCAGGCAAAAGCTGCTTATGATTTAATTAAAGATATTCCTTTTGATCACTACTATAGTTCAACAAGTGAAAGATGTTGCGACACATTGGAATATGCGACACGTTTTAGTGTTCCTTATGTCCGTTTGAAAGGTTTAAAAGAAAGAAATTTTGGTCTTTTTGAAGGAGAGAGCGAAGATTTAAATACGCATTTTGAAGATTTTTGATACGATGAATTATTCCCTCATTACGATGGTGAAACGCTTGAAGAAGTAAAAAGTCGTGTTCGTGGAACAGTAGATGAATTCATGAATAAAGATGATCATGAAGTTGTTCTTGCTTGTTCACATTCGGGAGCGAGTTATGCGTTCTTTTTAACAGTTAGCGATAATTTAGACTACATGCATGAAATTGGCGCTTTTAAAAACGGATGCATTTTGCATTACACTTACGATAATGGTGTATACGAATTTGTTGAGATTTTACGACCTGAAGTTTAGTGGATTGGCAAATTCAATTTAAATATTTATAAACAAATCAAACAAAGAGCTCGAAACTAAAATCAGTTTTGGGCTTTTCTGTTTTAGAAAGTAAACGAGATCGAATTTGATTTTCATTGAACGAGTGGATTGTCAATCGAACTTTGGATTTTTTGAAAGGGCTGTCGAGAAGGCGTTTTTTGTTTAGCCAAAGTGAACAATTTAAAAATGAAAGAAAAAATGAAGAAAGTGTTACGAATTCGAGCAAACTAACTTTTATTTCTTTAATATGTAGGTTAGTTATTTTGAAAGGGGAGGTGGATGAGTGAATTCATCAGTATTAGCCCAAGCAAAAGGGATGCGCCGCTGGTTTGTTTTAGCCCTTTTGTTTATTGCGATCGAAACCAGTTTTGAAGTCATTATTCCATTTTTAATGTCCGATATTATCGATGTGGGAATTGTTCAACAAGATACGTCCGTCTTTATCAATCGTGGTTTATGGATGGTTGTGTGTGCAATTGGCTCATTTGTATTTGGCTTGTTGTATGCCAAATGTGCTGCCAAAGCATCAGCTCGGTTTGCGAGCCGCTTGCGCCAAAAACAATTCGAAAAAATCACATCGTTTTCGTTTGAGAATATTGATCAGTTTGAATCTTCGGGACTGATCACGAGAATGACAAGTGACGTTCTCGTTTTACAAAATGCGATCACCAATGGGATTCGACCATTTGCCAGAGGTCCATTGATGCTCGTTTTAGGGATTGGTATGTGTTTGATGATCAATCCAACTTTAACGCTGATCTTTTTTGGCGCGATTCCAATCATGGGTTTAATCATGACGTGGATTGTGTCCAAAGTTGTCCATCAATATCAATGGATTCAAAAATATGTAGATGTGCTCAATAGCGTTGTCGAAGAAAATCTCATTGCGATTCGTTTAGTCAAAGCATTCGTGCGCAAAGATTTTGAATTAGAGCGATTTGATCGCATCAATTCAGATTTAGCTGCATTAAATGAAAAGACGAATCATTATGCATTTTTAAACGTTCCTGCATTTCAAGGTTCGATGTATGCCGTCATCATTTTGTTGTTGTGCATTGGATCTTCGATGATTATTCAAGGAGCAATGCAAGTTGGGGAACTGACGGGAATGTTATCGTACGTTCTGCAAATCATGAACTCGTTTATTATGATGTCCAACATCTTCTTATTATTTTCAAGATCAATGGCATCTCATAATCGAATTCAAGATGTATTAGATCAACAACCAACGATGGCTAAGCCAAACGATGGTCAATTCATGCAAGATGGTTCAATCGTCTTTGATCATGTGTCCATGAAATATGCGATCGATAGTGAAGAAAGCGTCTTAGAAGATATCAATTTAAAAATTGAATCAGGAAGTCGTGTCGGCATTATCGGGGCAACGGGTTCAGGAAAATCAACGCTCGCAATGCTCATTCCGCGTTTATATGACATCAGTGAAGGCCACTTAAAAGTAGGTGGAGTGGATGTTCAAGATTTAGATCTAGTTGAACTACGCAATTCGATTGGCATGGTTCTGCAAAAAAATGTCCTCTTTTCGGGAACGGTTCGCGACAATTTAAAATGGGGCGATCCCAATGCCGATGATGATTGTTTATTATGGGCGATTGAAATGGCTGGAGCTAAAGAGTTAATCGAACGTCTTCCTGGTGGTTTAGATATGGAACTTGGCCAACAAGGTGTCAATGTGTCTGGTGGCCAAAAGCAGCGTTTATGTATTGCTAGAGCACTGCTCAAAAATCCAAAGATTTTGATTTTTGATGATTCAACTTCGGCAGTAGATACAAAAACGGATGCTAAAATCCGCAAAAACTTAGCTTCAATTCCGGATTTAACACAAATCATCATCGCTCAGCGAATTAGCTCCATTCGTCATTGCGATCAAATTGTCGTAATGGATCAAGGTAAAGTGATTCAAACGGGAACGCATGAAGAATTATTGAAAACAAGTCCGATTTATCAAGATATCTTTGAATCGCAACAAGGAGGGATGCAGGATGAATAAAAATAAGCGTACTGATCCTTCTTTAAATAAACATCATCAAAGAGCCAATGCCCTAGGTCAGCTTTTGCATTATATGGGCAACCATAAATTTGAATTTTTATTCGTTGCGATTTTAGTTTCGATTTCTGGTTTAGCTAACTTGATTGGGACATATATGATTCGACCAATTATCAATGCGGCAGGAAATCAAAACCTCGATTTATTATCTAAACTGTTGATCACAACGATTACCGTTTATGTTTGTGGCGTCATTGCTGCATGGGGTTATACGCAAATTATGGCAAGAGGTGCTCAACAAGTAACCAAAGAAATTCGCCATGATTTGTTTAACAAGATGCAAGACTTGCCATTAAAAGTATTTGATACGACCCAATATGGAGATTTAATGGCGCGTTTTACAAGTGATGTCGATACAGTCAGCGATGCCTTAAATAACGCGTTTGCTTCAGTTATTCAAAACTTTATTCAGTCAGCGGGAACATTAATTATGTTATTCGTGCTCAACTGGAAACTGTCATTGATTGTGGCTGGCTTCTATGTTTTGATGCTGACTTATATTTTGATTGCTTCAAAAATCAGTAAACGTTATTTTGGCAACCAACAAAAATTTATTGGGGCTTTAAATGGCTTTGTTGAAGAAATGATTTCGGGATTAAAAGTCATTAAAGTATTCAACCACGAAAAAGCGAGCATCCAACGCTTTAATGAATATGATGATGCCCTCGAACAAGCGAGTGAAAGAGCGTTGTCTTATTCGCAAACGATGGTTCCTGTGATCGTTTCGTTCTCTTATTTAAACTATGCCGTAGTTGCAGTATTAGGTGGCTACATGGTTTTAAGTGGCCAAAGCGATGTGGGATCTCTGGCGAGTTACTTAGTGTTCGTGCGTCAAGCAGCGGCACCAATTAACTCTGTTGTTCAACAATCAACTTTATTATTAAGTGCTCTTTCTGGGGCTCAGCGCATTTTCGATTTCATGAAAATTGAACCTGAAGTCGACCAAGGAAATGTGACTCTTGCCTATGGAAAGAAAGATCCAGAAACAGGAAAATGGACAGAAAGCCAAACATTGGAAGATGGTTGGGTTTGGAAACATCCACGCGCCAATGGCGAGTATGAATACGTTCCTTTACAAGGCGATGTTCGTTTTGAACATGTCGACTTCTCCTATGTTCCAGATAAACAGATTTTGTATGATTTAAATCTTTATGCCACACCAGCTCAAACGATTGCGATCGTCGGATCGACAGGAGCAGGGAAAACAACGATTACGAATTTATTGAACCGTTTCTATGAAATTGATTCTGGATCGATTTTATATGATGGCATTGATATCCGTCTGATCTCTAAAGCGGATCTAAGAAAATCGTTGAGTATGGTTTTACAAGATACCCACCTTTTTGCCGGCACGATCATGGATAACATCCGCTATGGAAACTTAGATGCAAGTGATGAAGAATGTATTGAAGCGGCTAAACTAGCTAATGCCCATTCATTTATCCGTCGTTTGCCGCAAGGTTATCAAACGCAAATCGGGACAGAAGGAACATCTTTATCTGCAGGTCAGCGCCAATTGTTGGCGATTGCTAGAGCAGCAGTGGCCAATCCGCCAGTACTTGTTTTAGATGAAGCAACTTCAAGTATCGATACGCGAACAGAAAAATTGATCGAAAAAGGGATGAAATCTTTAATGGATGGACGTACAACATTTGTGATTGCGCACCGTTTATCAACAGTTCGTCATGCTGATTGTATCGTCGTGATGGATCAAGGCCGCATTGTTGAACGTGGAAACCACGAACAATTAATGGAGAAAAAAGGTTATTACTACCAACTTTATAACGGTATGTTTGAATTAAGTTAATCTTGGATTTCAAACAAAACATACATATCAAAGCGAATTCGTCGCTTAAGATTTTTGTTTAAAATAATGAACAGCTTAAACCGCTGCAGCGTAGCATGAATTGACTATGCACAGCGGTTTTTCTTTATTTTTTTAGGATTGCTCCATTATCGGCAAAAATAATTCTGCTATAAGCGAGAAAGCGTTCGCTATTTTGCCGATAGTGTAAAATATATACGACAAGAAAAACGAATTTGAATTTGTTGAAGGAGGAGAGAATATGCGATACCTATCGGTTTTAGAAGCTTCCCGAAAATGGAATGTGTCTGAACGCAGTGTTAGAAATTATTGCGCCAAAGGTAGGATCTATGGTGCATTTCTTTCCGGTAAAACTTGGAATATTCCTGAAGATGCCAATAAGCCTGATCGCTTAAATAAGAGAAAAGAACTAAAAAAGACCTTGTTGGACATTTTGCGTGAGGAAAAATCAAGCAAGTATTCTGGAGGAATTTATCATAAGACACAGATTGATTTAACATATCATTCAAACCATATTGAGGGAAGTCGTCTAACTCATGATCAGACTAGATATATTTTTGAAACAAATATGATCCAAGCAGAAAAAGAAGTGCTGAATGTGGATGATATCATCGAAACGATGAATCATTTTTTCTGTATTGATAGGATGATCGATCATGCCAAAGATGCACTGAGTGAAAAATTGATCAAAGAATTACATCGTACACTTAAAACAGGGACAAGCGATTCTCGTAAAGATTGGTTTATGGTCGGTGAATATAAAAAAATGCCAAATGAAGTTGGCGGCATGGAAACAACACTCCCTAAAGAAGTAGCTAATCAAATGAAAGATCTGTTAACAGAGTACAACGCAAAAGAAGTAAAGACTTTAGACGATCTTTTAGATTTTCATGCAAAATTCGAAAGAATTCATCCATTTCAAGATGGCAATGGTCGTGTTGGAAGGCTGATTATGTTTAAAGAATGTTTGAAATATAATATTGTTCCATTCATCATCGAGGATCGTTTGAAGATGTTCTATGATCGGGGACTGAAAGAATGGGACAATGAAAAGGGATTTTTGAAAGATACATGTCTTATGGCACAAGATCAATATAAAGCTTATTTGGATTATTTTGAAATTGCTTATTAAGCTAATGAAATGGCAATTGATTATATGTTAGCTACTTTGCATGAATGATTCGAAGATGCGACAGACAAAAAGCCCGTTTTTTGAGTTTGATTTATTGACTGTTTACCTCTGATAGGCATTTTATTGGGCAACTTTGATCTGAGTTTGATTTGTTTGTGCTCTTGTTGTAAATGTAGTTGCCACTCTTTGCAAATGTGAGTTTGTTTTGATTGCGAATTCTGTTGGATATATATTTGCTTTTGTAATTGCGGTTGTATTTGAGAGTGATTATGCCGATCCGACAGGTGCTATGAGCTTGAATAATCTATGGATTATTTTGGACTCTTGCCTATTTGTGTTTTGTTGGAATAGGTATTGTTGCGCAGATCATAAAGAAATTTAAAAAATAGAAAAACCAAGATCTAAGGGAATAACCTTGAATAAGAATCCCAATAGAGAAAATCTCATAACGCTTAGCAAAAGGACGACTTAAACCGTTGCACCATAGCATGAATTGACTATGCACTGCGGTTTTTCTTTACCTTTTTTTGGGGATGATTCATGATCGGCAAAAACATCAAACAAAAGTGATAACAAAGTTAAATGTTTTGCCGATAGGTTATTGGGATTGTCATGCTGATCCAATGGATTAAAGGTGTCATTTTGGTTATGCAAGGTGAAGTGGATATTGATTAAGAAGATTATGAATCTGTAAAGAAGTCAAAGGTTTTTATGCAGGCTTTAAAATAGCTAGTTTACATATACGAAGGTATCATGACAGTCATAAGTATTGAGTGAAGCACAAAAACAAAGAAGGTCTTAAAATGCAGAACGTAACTTATTTCGATATATTTTGGCTGTTTATGATTGGAAATCTTGCCGGTGTTCTTTTAGAGGGGACTTGGTGCAAGGTTCGCTACGGAAAATGGGAAACCCATTCTGTAACAATATTAGGCGCATTTAATTTAGTGTATGGCATAGGGATTCCTGTTTTTTACATTGCCAGCCTATTTGTTTCTCATAAGCATTGGTTTTATATTTTTGTGGTGATGGCATCGCTTGGTTCAATAGTCGAATACTTTTGTGGCCTACTTTTACGCTTTGGATTACGAATGCGAGCATGGGATTATCGAAATCATTTTTGGAATGTTCAAGGAATTATCAGTCCGAAGATGGTCTTAATCTGGGGTGCTTTAGGTTTGGTATTCTGTGATTTTTTATTGGATCCAGTCCAAATTATTCTTTCTTATACCACAGGATGGTGGTGGAATTTAGCGGCTATTCTATTGTCAGTTTATATGGTCTACAATATGCTGCTGACGCTTGTTTGTGTCATTCGTTGGTCGCAGCGTCATTATGGAAAAGCATCCGCAAATAAATTAGGTCAATGGATTGATCAACACTATCCTGATGATAAGATGCAAGAGAAATATTTTTACTGGCACTTTTTAGATGAAGATTAAGGTATTTTCTGCAAAGATCATTTTTACAAAGACAAGCAGAAGTTCATAGAAATGTGGCAATTGTCATGCAATATATTAATAGAGGCTCTATGTAAAATCGTGTGGGATCACTCATTAATCAGGCTGGACGATAACGGC
>JAUMZN010000034.1 GCA_030528085.1 Erysipelotrichaceae bacterium
TTTATTGGTGTAAAAAAACACACTTACAATTCCGCCGGAGGCTGCCGCGCTATTTGAAATTTGCGAATACCTTTAGAAATATTTTTGATAATTTCGAAAGGAAAACAGCCAGCGATCCGTGTGGACCTCTGGCTGTTTTTAGTGCGCATAAACAAATGCGTATTAGTTTTGAGTATTTGGGAAAATAAGATGATCTTAATCGATTGCTGGATCCTCTCGTCTTAATCTCTTGCTGTACTCTCTTAAATACTTAAATGGGAAAGGCAAAATCGTTAACTGTCCGTTTCGAACGAATGTAACGCTCATGAGTGGCAATAGTTTTTCAAACATAAGAGTTGAATTTTCAAATGGTTCGATCTTTCTTATATTTGCGGCGCAATTGATTGACGATTGCATTCCCTTTCCGATCGTACCAGCAAAACAATATTCTGCTGCATCATCACCAAACATTTTGATATCTAAGCAGGATGTAAGAAGCTCTTCACGTTTTTCTTCATTACGTAATTTAGTGTTTCCGTTAGAGAGTTCAGCTTTGATGAGATCTATTTCCGGAATGGTAAACCATCCCGTATCTTTTATAACATTGATATTATTTGAAGCATCTCTGATCATACCGCGTACTTTCTCAGAACTGTTTTGGGCTTCTTCAAAAATTTGGATACATTGGCTGTATTTATTGGGTTCAAACGGATCATAAATTTGCTCTTGAATAGCAAAAGTTCCATCAGGATGAATTGTCATAAACACATATTTTGCATTTGGATTATCTTTTGTTTTAGTTAATTGAATACCAAAATCAATATCCTCTTCAAATTCCAATGTACTCCAATCGAAAGGAGATATTTTTTGTTTAACGAGATCATCTTTAATGATCAAATTGTGTATAACTGCTGGAATTATGCGTTTATATTTTTTATGCTTTTTCTTCTTGCTATCTTCATCATCCTTATCGTCATTGTCATCTCCCAAAAAATCTTCAATGGTAATATGTTGTACTGCAGCATCAGTAAAGACTTGATGAGGATCATTGTCGCCATCATAAAAATCTGCATTATGTATCGCTCTGATGTTTAGATGTCCCTTCGAAATCTGTTTATCACAGCTAGCCTTTATGCCATATTCTGATAAAAGAAAGTCATAGATCTCTTTGCAGATTTTTTGGGAATATTGATCGTCAATGCAGTCAACTATATTGATTTGTCTGTTCTTTAAAAGTCTAGAGATTTCCTTGGTACTTTCGTTTGCGACGGCTCGGGGATAATCTCGCCTTTGATAATCCCTAATACTTGTAAATTCGAGGTGGCTAATACCCGAAAATTTGGCATTGAAGCATTCTAAAACAGTTGTAAGAATTCCCATTTTACTTTGGTTGAAATGGTCTAAATTCCTAATGTCTAAGAAAGGAATTTCGGTTTTTTTATTCCTAGTTTGCCGCATAATGAAAGTATCGCCCTGATCGTCTTTTAATCTTCTGCGCAATGTATTATTTGCCGAGAACACGTACTTGGTATATTGCTCAAATTTTTTGGTTGTAAAGTTTATGTCTTTACGCAGTCGTTCTGAAGTGAATGTATGGACCTCCATGTTTAAGCGTAATTCAGAGGATATTTTCAGTTCTAAACACGGAACTTTGACAATAACCTCTTTGCCTTTTGTTGTTCTTGTTTCCAACCACTTAGGATGAAAACAGTATAGATGTCCAGTTAGATTGTTAAATTTGAGCAACGGATTTTCATAAGACCCTAAGCTGTTAAGCATAAGCTGTAATACAATATCCATTTCAAGTGTGTCGACCTCAACCTGTGAAATCGTAATGCGCTCACCACCGTCTTCTTTTAACGTTACATCCTTTAACAAGGATAGGTTCGAATCGTTGTTTTTCATGAGGACATAAAGCTGATTTCCGGACTTAAATACTACAGAACAAACATTATTGCTCAGAAGTGGAGCATCGATTATATATGCTCCGTATTTAAAAAACTGATCTGATGTACGAATGCAAAAGACATCATAGTTTTTTGAAAATAAAGATTGATCAAACTTATAAGTCAGCTGATTTGTTTTAATTGGAGAATTCATTTGCACACCTTCTTATCTCTTGAAAAGCTTCTTCGTTATAGTGGAGAGAATCTTTGCCTGTCAGCAAAGACGGGATCTCGACAATCGTCAAATCATTTCGTTTTTTACGATGGATTTTCCATTCGTTCTCAGCGAGGATGTTGACGATAATGGCGCATTTGCAGTCGCATTTTTTTGCCTTCCGTTCAATTTTATTTAGCATTTCTTCGCTGTCGAAAACGGTAGTTTCATGCCAATTTTTAAAATCGATATAAATAGTGGATTCGGCTAATTTATAGTCAAACAATTCAAATTGTTCGGGATCGCTGATTTCCTGTAGTTCGAGGTTAAGCACTTGTTTGAACAAATATCTACCGACTTCTTCACCTAACGCACCTTTGTAGATGTTGTTGAACAAAGCCGGAGACATAATATAATCGTTCTTTTCAAAGCTAGTTGCCCAACCCTCTTTTACGAAATAGTCTTTGAGTCCAGGGATCTTCATAAAGGTGTTGAGTTTTGCTGCAACATCTGAAACCTCTAAATTCAAATCTTTATTTTTCGTAAAGCCGACTTGAATGTTACTGTAATCACCCTCTTGCTTGTAAAACAGACGATTGTTTTTAACGGGGAGTTTCACATAAAAATTGCTTGCAACATAATTATTCGCTACTTCATCAGTAGACATCGTAGGTGATGGCATTACAAGCTTACGCAAATGACGCCATTTTTTAATCAGAACATCATTCCAGCCTACTTTTAACATGTTGTTGATGGCAGTATTAGTTCTTACCGATAAAAGACTGGCTTTGTTTTCTAAAGAACCTTCTACGATTTGCAATGCGCTAGATTCATCTTTGACTTTATCCAATAAAGCGATGAATTCTTTGTTCAACAATCGATCGTTTAAAATGGAAAAATCGATATTTTCTGCAATACGATTATCAGCAAACACATAAATGTTTTTTCTCTTTTGGTTAGTACGGCAAATACGCCCAATGGCTTGAATAATTATTTTTGTAGAAAGAAGCAGAACGCTCTTGCAGTTATAGATATTTTGAGCATACGGGAGTTTGTAATTGTTTCCGGCGATATAGCAATGGAACGCTCGTTTAATATGCTGCAGTGCATCATAATAAGAGAGCTCACATGATTGCTGCAAAAATTCGGTATGGAACAAATATTTTACAAAATCCGCTTCGGAAAGATCGATGCCCAAGTTTACCAAAAGATTGGTGGGTTTATCTAAGTAAATAGCATCAAAATCTTTTTTGCCTTTTGAAGGGCGATTATTGATGGTGATCATTTCTTTTTCCAATCCACTTGGAATTTCATATTGCAGGTTTTGTCCGGCACCAATCGTTTGATAAACCGAAATGACAAACAATTTTTGACCTTCAGATAGTTTGTTGAGAATTTTTTTCTTTTTAAAATCGTAATCATCACCGTCTAATTGAAAAACAGATGAGTTAACGCTGATATTTGCGCTATTTTCTTTGATGATAAATTCGAAAATCTTATCAATAACGTCTTTGTTAAGGTATTTATCTCCTTTTCTTGGATGCTTTGTAAGAACACAAAGAAAAGATTGAATATCATCATGCATCACAAATTGCTTATAAGCTAAAGCGATTCGGATATAACGTTCTTTATGATAGTTATCTTTTGGATCAGGCAATTCTCGTTCAATTTCATCAAAAATCATTTTAGAAATTTCATTTGAATCAAATACTGCGTTCCAAGAGGAAGCAGAATAGTTATTTCGTACATTCCCGCCTAATAATTCAACATTTATGGATACATTCTCATATCCAGAAAGTAAATCTGAAAAGTCGCAGCGAAGACGGTTTTTATCTTCCTCGCTTGGCAGCGAGAAATTATCCTGCAATTTTGATTTGAGATAACTTAAATCGTAGTTTCCAATAATAGTTGGCACAGTAGCCGTTGCTGATATGCCGATCACTTTGGCTTTTTCACAAACACGCAGAAGGATTTTTTCTGGAGTCGTCTGAAAAGAACACATCATAATTTTGGATCGCATATCGTGATCGGCGTCATCTTCAAATGAATAAAAACGGAATCCATTTTTATAGAATGAAAGATCAAAATCGGAATCATCTATATCGTCTTTCACACTATGTGGGGCAATCAAAATTTGTGACGTGAAATAGTTAATATATGTAGGGCTGAGGTTAAACTCCGCTAAAACAGAACGGATAGCCGATTCCAAAGAAAATTCGTCATCGTCATTTTTGCTGCGCTCAGATTTGCATTGTTTGTAGTTAGTAGCAAGCGCATGGATGCCGTTTTGAAAATATTGAATAAAACCTCGTATATTACTGAGCATGGCTTGAATATTATTCTTTTCGTCGTCCGACTTATTTGGAAAATAACCAATAGAGTTTATGCGATTTTTCTTGTCGCTTGTCGTTGTGACGTAAGAGGCATTCCCATCTAAAATTGAACGGAATTGATAATCCTGGAACAAGAAATTCCGAGTAGGATCTGCAACCTCTGTTGTGGTTTTGTGACTGAACTGCAAGGTGTATTCCGCATATATTGCATCGGCTTTTTCTCTAAAATTATCTATTACAAACTGATAATTCTGGTGCTTACTTTGCTTTGATGCCGTAGTGAGAATTTTTGGAAAATCATTCACATGTAATGCAGAATGAATGCTTTTGAACAGTTCGATATGATCGATTTTATCTCTTAGCCCATTCTCGATGATGCTATTTAATATAGTTTCTTTTGTTGCGTCGAACTCATCAATGAAGATCACCGCATTGTTAATAATGTCAAAGGTGTAGAACAAATATGAGGGTTCGACAATTGGGGTGTTTTTTACTAAGAACTTATTCATACTCATAAAAATGATTTGTTTATCACGAGTGAATACTGCAGGATATAGTTTCCCGAGCCATTGCCATCTTTTATTCGTTTTAATTGCATAAATGCGATCATCAACTGTGGCAAATTCTTTTTTCAACTTTTCCTCTACTAATTTTCTTAAACTAGGTTCTATTTGATCGCTAAAATTCCGCTTTATTTTGTTGATAAAATCCATGTCTACTTTGCCATTTTGTTCTTTCATGAATTTTATACAGCTGATAAGTGATTTACATTCATCAGCATTTTTAATATCACTTGGTATTTCATCGATTAGTTCACTAGTAAGATGATCGATTACACAATCGGCATTGGAATCTATAAAAAGAAATTTTTCATTAAACTTATCCAATTGCCCCGCCTCTGCAAACCAACTCCTAAGTTCTTCAGTTGGAAGATTTTTCTTCAAAGTTGTTATAAAGAAAAAACGTTTGTTTTTATTGGATTCATCCAAAGCTGCTTCATAGATATATTTGAGGACAGAGTAAGTTTTACCGTATCCTGTGGGCATATCAAGCAAAAATAAGCCATTATTACTGACGTTATCGCAGTAGTCTTTAATTGCGATTTCCATATGTAACTACTCCCATTCCAATTCTTTTGGATCGACAAGTTCTTTTTTGTCATAAAATAATAGAAAGTAGTATTGCCACAAGTCGTAAAGCTCATAGCCAAATTCATCCCAGTATGGTTCTAAAATTGGGTTTTCGTCACACAGTGCCTGGAAAGCAAATGCATGATAGGCAAAAACATCTTTTTTTGTCAGGTAATGGCACATTGACGGATTATCATCTTCAGGCGTTACTTTCGTTTCCAGCAATTTAACGACTTTTACCAAATGGTTTTTTAAACGTGCTTCATCTTCTGGTCCTTCAATATATTCTGATTCGATTTTTCCTTTGTAGTCGTCCATGATGTCGATCAAACCTTTCGTCAAGGACAACCAGAACTTCGTATTAAGTGCTTCAACTTTTGGTGTTTCAACTTTTTGTTTCATATACTTTCTCCTTCTGTAATTTTGTGAATTTAACTTCGGCGCGCAGCGCACTTTCTTGAAAACACAAAGCCGATTGAATGCAAGGGTTTAAGCGAATGCGTCCCTTGCATTCTTAAATCGGACTTTGTGTGGGAGATAAAAAATAGGATAAAGAGGATAAAAAGGCGCGGCGCACTACGCCGCGCCGCAATTTTATTTTTGATTGTTACTTTTATTTTTAACAATTGTAAAAGCTAAAACAGGGGGAAATTGGATCGAATCAAAATTGACCTGAGAGGTTTTGTTTAAATGGTACGAATATTGTTGAAATCATGAATTGCCAAAACAGCAAGTCTTTCCCTAAAGGGAGAGTGCCCACAAGAGATTAGGGGGCAAGTTCTTGTGGACACATGCATAGAGCAAATGCATTTGTGACATTATTAATGTCGATTAAAAGCAAAAGTAAAAAAATAAAAACCGCCGCAAATTTATTTTACGGCGGTAAAAGTAATTTTATGGTTTTTGAAAGAGAACTACAACTGAATAACATTTCTCACAATAGAGTGAGGTTTTAGCAAGTGGATTAGAGTTCAATGATTTCTTGAGCGATCGCTTCTTGGAAAGAGGCGTCGTGTTCAACAAATAACATTGTAGGTTTGAATTGTTGAATGAGTTGTTCGATTTGCAGGCGCGAGTAAATATCGATGAAGTTTAATGGTTCATCCCAAATGTATAAGTGGGCTTGTTCGCAAAGGCTTTTGGCGATTAAAACTTTTTTCTTTTGACCTTGTGAGTAGTTTTCCATATCTTGATCGAATTGTGCTCGATCGAAATCCATTTTGCGCAAGATCGTTTTGAATAAACTTTCATCGATCTGATGTTCATTGGCATAGTTTGATAAAGTGCCATGCAGATGCGAAGTGTCTTGAGAGACATAAGAAATGATTAATCCAGAGCCAACGGTGATCGTTCCTGTATGTTCACGTTCGGGATTAAGAATGAGTTTGATCAGACTCGACTTGCCGCTGCCATTTTTCCCTGATAATAAAATGCGATCGCCTTGATGAATATCAAATGAGACCGGCTGTCCGATTTGTTTTTGATCATAAATCGGCGCGACATCTTGTAGTGAAACAAGGGTATTGGAATGGTAAGGGCAGGGGTGGATTTTTAATGGTTCAGCAGTTTCGACGTTTTTAAGCAAAGTCGATTTTTGTTCGATTGCTTGTTGTTGTCTAGCCGCAATTGATTTAGATCGCTTCATCATTTTGGCGGATTTATGACCGATATAGCCGCGATCGACTTTAGATCCTGAATTGCGTGTGCCAAATTTTGTTTTTTCAACAGCATCTGACCAATTTGAAGAGCGGGCAGCGGCTTGTTTTAAACGAGAAATATCTTTTTTTAACCGCTCATTTTGGTTTTCTTCAAATTGTTGCTGCCTTTCAAAGTTCTCAAACCATGAAGAAAAGTTTCCACTTTGGACATCGATTGATGTTTTGTTGATCGATAACACATGATCGATGCATCCATCTAAAAATGTTCGGTCATGCGAAACTAAAATAAATCCTTTTTTCTTTTTCAAATATGCCGCAACTTTAGCACGAGCTGGAGTATCGAGATGGTTGGTCGGTTCATCAATTAATAGAAAATGCCCCGGATTTAAAAAGAGCGCTGCTAAAAGTACTTTAGTTTGTTCACCTTTGGATAACGTCTCAAAAGGACGCCATAAAACATCATCACTCACATCTAATAAATTCAATTCCCGAATGAGTTCCCATTGTTGAGCATTCGGACAAATTTCATCGAGAATTTCTTGGGTGAAACGGTCTGGATCTGTGATCGGATAGGGGAAATAATTGAACTGGACGGAACTTGTGATCGTTCCTCGATATTCATATTGTCCTTGTAAAAGTTTAAGAAATGTCGTCTTGCCGCGGCCATTTCTACCGATAAAGCCGAGCTTCCAATCGGTATCGATTTGAAATGTCGCATCTTCAAAAACGTTTTCTGAACTTGTTGGATAACCAAATGTTAAATGATCTACGCGAATTGTCGACATAAAGCATACCTCCCTTCGCTGATGTAAAAATAAAAGAGCCGCAAGAAAGCGAAAGCAATTCTTGCAGCTCAAAATCAGTCAATCAACCATTATAAAAAACGGGGTATGAATTATTTGGATATTGAATAGGAAAAGACGAATCACTTTCTTGCAGGATATAGTTCTCCCGTAACGAGAGACCTATTTGTTTTTAAACTAGCAAGAAAAGTTATACATCCTTCCACCTCATTTCAATCGCCCCAAGGATAACACAAACTTGAAATGAATCTCAAGTGCGACAAGGCAAGAAAGAACACAAAGAATGATCTTTAAGGGGGAAAGATCATTCTAAGAAGGGGGAATGGTAATTGGGTTAGTCTAAATTTTTACCGTTTGTTTGGATCACTTTTTGATACCAATAGAACGATTTCTTTTTGCGGCGTTCTAAAGTGCCATGGCCTTGATCATCGCGATCGACATAGATCATGCCATAGCGTTTGGACATTTCGCCAGTTGAAGCGCTGACTAAATCGACGCAGCCCCAAGGTGTATAACCAAGGACTTTAACGCCATCTTGATCGATCGCATCCTCCATTGCCTGTATGTGAGAGCGTAAATAATCGATGCGATAATCGTCTTGAATTTCACCGGATTCATCTAGTGTATCCACAGCGCCAAGTCCGTTTTCAACGACGAATAATGGTTTTTGATAGCGATCATAAAGGTCGTTGAGTGTAATACGGAAGCCCATTGGATCAATTGGCCAGCCCCATTGGCTGGATTGAAGATAAGGGTTTTTCGCTGAGGCAAACAGATTTCCGCTCGCATTTTCTTGATCATCATCAGTTCGTACACAGCGGCTGTTGTAGTACGAAAGGGAAATAAAATCGACAGTGTTTTCTTTTAGAATTTTTTCATCTAAAGGATCCATTTCAATTGTGATGCCTTCGCGTTCTAAAAACTTTTTGGCATAACTTGGATAAGTACCGCGTGCTTGGATATCGATAAAGAAGTAACTTTCGCGATCGCGAACACGGCTTTGCCAAACATCTTCGGGACGGCAGCTATAAGGATAGACACTGCCTGCAGCTAACATGCAGCCAATTTTAAATTCGGGGTTAATTTCATGGGCAAGTTTAGTTGCTAAAGCGGAAGCAACGAGTTCATGATGGGCAGCTTGATATTGAATGGCTAATACGTTTTCGCCTTCTTTAAACTGCAAGCCGGCGCCCATAAATGGCAGGTGCATCAACATGTTGATTTCATTGAATGTAATCCAATAGCGCACTTTGTTTTTGAAGCGATTAAAGATTACTTCGCAATATTTTAAATAGCAGTCAATCACTTTGCGGTTTCGCCAAGATCCGTATTTTTCGACTAAAGCGAGTGGAATGTCAAAGTGACAAATTGTCACAACTGGTTCGATGTTATATCGAATCAGTTCATCGATTAACTCTTCATAGAAACGAAGTCCGGCTTCATTTGGTTTATCCTCAAGTCCTGTTGGAAAAATTCGCGACCAGGAAAAGGAGAAGCGATAACACTTGAATCCCATTTCGGCAAACAGGGCAATATCTTCTTTCATATGCCCGTAAGCATCAGTTGCTTCACGACCAGGATAGTAGGTGTCTTGAGGAAGGTCATGGTAGTCATAAAGACCTTTCATGACATCTAGACGCAAAGGGCCATGAGGAATGACATCGACGATGCCCATTCCTCTGCCATTTGTGTTCCAAGCTCCTTCGCATTGGTTTGCGGCGGTAGCACCGCCCCATAAAAAATCGTTGTTCATGACAAGATCCTCTTATTATTCAACGTTCAACAAAGGATCGCCGGCATGGACGGAATCTGTTTGGACTGGTGAAACAGATTGATATTGAGTGAAGTTTGTCACTAAAACTGGAGTGACTAAAGAATAGCCAGCTTCTGTAATAAGTTTTGTGTCAAACTCTAATAATTTTTGACCTTTTTTAACAGTGTCGCCCATTTGAACAAATGGTTTGAATCCTTTTCCATCGAGCTGAACAGTATCCATACCAACGTGCATTAAAATTTCCGCACCATTAGATGTGCTCATGCCGATTGCGTGACCAGTTGGGAATAAGGCAACGATTTGTCCATCAGCTGGTGCATAGAGAACACCATCTTCAGGGAGAATTGCAGCACCTTGACCTAAAGCACCGCTAGAAAAAGCTTCATCTTTAACTTCAGATAATGGAATAACTTTACCGTTTAATGGGCTTACGATTGTTTCGTTTTTAGTAGTATTTGTTTGTGTTGCGGCAGATTCAATTGCTTCTGCAGCTTCAGTTGTTTCGTTTGTTTCGCTTACTGCTTCAATGGCAGGAGTTGTTTTTTCGTTATAGAAAATCATAGTCAGGACAAATGCGATCACCATCGTTAATGCGATCCCCGCAAATGCGACGATAATATTGCCCATCGAGCCATCTGGGTTCATCATGTTTGGCAATTCGAAAATTCCCATACCACCCATGATGAATTTACGGAAGTTGAAGTGACCATAGAAAGCACCGCCAATTCCACCAGCAATGCAGCTGATCACGAATGGTTTTTTCAATGGCAGCAACATCCCGTAAATTGCAGGTTCAGTAACACCGAAGATTCCAGAGATGAAGTTTGGAATTGCCATTTCTTTGATTTTTTTGTCTTTCGTTTTGAAGAATAAAGCAGCAACGACAGCAGATGTCGCAAATGTGCAGGCGAAGAATGGCATCATCACGTTGTCATAACCTAAAGTCATAATGTTGTTGATGTATACCGGAATGAATCCCCAGTGCATACCGAAGATGACAAGGATTTGCCAAGTTGCACCGACAACAGCACCAGCGAGCATTGGACTAAAGCTGCGCAGCATTAATGTGAATTCAGAAATCAATGTGGAACCAAATGTTGCGATTGGACCTAAGAACAATACAGCAGCAGGGAGTGCAACGAGCATTGTTAACATTGGCACAAAGAAGAATTTCACTAAATCAGGGACGAAGCGATTGAAGAATTTTTCGCATCTAGCCGCAAACCAAACAGCTAAAATCACTGGAATAACAGTTCCTGTGTAATCGACAGAAATAACTGGTAAACCAAAGAAGTCGATATAAACAGGAGATGCGAACATACTTCCTTCAAATAATGTATAAAGTGGTTCTGCTCCAGCGGAAACGGCTGAAGATTGGATGCCAGGATAGCACATGGCAGCAGCTAAAGCTAACCCTAACATTGGTTTTAAACCAAATTTTTTGGCAGCTGTATAGCCTAAGAATAAAGGCAAGAAAGTAAATAAAGCATCACCGGCAGCGTTGATAATTAAATAGCCGCCGCTTGTTGCGGAATAGAGACCTAAAGTCACAAATAAAGTGTTGAAGCCTTTTAACATACCGCAAGCAGCCATAACACCCAAAATAGGTTGGAAAATTCCGGATACGATATCGATAGCGCGATCTAAAAATTTTCCTTTTTTCTCTTCTTTTTCGACTGGGGCATTGTTTTGGCCAAGGTCTAATAAAGGTAATGCGTCTTCAAAGACATCCGCAACGTGGTTGCCAATGACGACTTGATATTGTCCGCCGCTTTTCATGACGGTAACGACACCGCTCATTGCTTTTAGAGCATCATCGTTGGCTTTTGATTCATCTTTTAATGTGAAACGCAGTCTGGTAATGCAGTGAACCAGGCCAGTTACATTTTCTTTGCCGCCGACTTCGCGAACGATGTCTTTAGCAAGATCTTGATACTTACTCATTTCAGATCCTCCTGTTTCTCTTTTTGTTTGACAATGCGAGTCTAACATCACGAAAATTTGGTGAATAGGCTTTCAAGGTGTAAAGGTCCAACGGTTCAAAATGCATGAAAAAAGAACCCCCATTCTTGAAACGGAGGTTCAATTTGTGCTTTATGTGTCGTTTTCTCCTTTGTCGAGCAAGATATAAGCGTGTTCTTGCATAGCTAAAGAAGGATTGACGAGTTCTTTTTGATGCTTCGCTAAAAGTAAAGAGAAGAAAATATCCATGACATAATTCACAGCGGCTGTCGAAGAAATGACGTCTAAGCTCAAGACGGAATCGCGATTAGGGATTTCAACGACTTCATGACACCATTTGCGAGTGACTTCATTATGTGGACCTAAAATGCCGACGACATGATTGTCAGTTGCTTCACGCAAATACTGAGCCATTTGACAAATGGAGCGATTTGCGCCGGTAAAACTAATTAAAAAACAAACGGTTTTCTTTTGTTTACGGGCAGCTTGGAAATGCGTATTGACGCTTTCGTAGGCATTGGCTTCAAGGCCAAGTGTCGCAAATTTAAAGGCTGCCGCTTGGGCGAGATAATAACTGACGCCTGTTCCATAAATTTCAATAGATTGCGCATGGAGAAGAAAATGATGGATGCGCAACATTTCGCTTTTTTTCAAAGTGAGTTTCGTATTGGTGATCGCTTTATCGTATAGCGAAGGAAGAGTATTCAGGATATCTTCATAAGAGCTTTGATCGGTAATCGGCTCTTGGGCAAGGATGTGGCTGATCCGTTGGCTTTGGTTGAGTTCTTCAATGAGTTTTAATTTGAATTCTTGAAATCCCGAAAGTCCAAGCTTTTGTCCAAGACGAACGACGGTCGCTTTACTCGTTAAAGAAGCAAAGGCAAGTTCGTTAGCGGACATATGCACCACTTGATCGGGGTGCTGCAAGATGTATTGAGCAACTTCTTTTTCATGTGGGGTAAAATTTTTGGCTTCTTTTAATTGCACGAATAACATAGTTAAACCCTTTCTATAGTGATTGCAGAAAATTAGATTTGTTGGGCTTCGACAATTTGCAGACAAGGTTCGCCATTGTCGTTATAGAAAAAGTTGCCAGTGATGCGAGCTTTACAGCCGCCAAAGTTAATACTGCCTTCTAAGCGAATACGATCTTGGGGAGTATTTGAATCAGGTGAGTTTAAGATCACCGCAAAATACTGACCATTTTCATCGACATTTGCGGCTTGGGGCAAAAAGCCAACGACTGTGATCGAAGAAGATTGTGCTGCGAGTTGTTCACCATTTTGGATCGCTTCTAAAACGGTATATTCCTGTGTCTGTTCAACGACAGGGGTATCTTCTGATGCCGGTTGATCTGCAATAATTGGTGTGTCTTCTACAACGGATGAAGATGCTTCTTTGGAAGATTCACTTGATGAAGCTGAAGAAGCACTTGGATTGGATTGGCAAGCGGCAAACAAACAAGCAAATAGGCAAATGGCTAAACGTTTTGAGTGGTTCATCATAACCTCCGAAATGATATTAGTTTTGTGTTTGCAGAAACGATGGATTGCCTTAGATTGAGTAAGAGGACAATCATGCATTACCTGAAAACAAGTCATATGTTTAAAGCGTGCTTTCTATGCGCTTTTGTGTTTATTTACATTCATCATAACAAATTTTCGAATGCTCGATTTTGAAAACTTTTGCGGATTAGAAAAACTGAATAACCGTAAGTAAGGCAGAATCATCCCGATCTTGTGGGCTACTTTTAAATGATGAGTGTGATAAAGGCAAAACGGATGAGTAAATTGAAACCGGTTATTTGCGAATGCAATTAAGCGACTAGAGAAATAAAAAAACAGATCAGTACGCCATAAGAAGATGAAAAGCGAAATGCGGTTTAAAATACAACCAATCGGCTTGATAAAAAAACAGATAATTCGTATAAAAAAGGCAAATCGGTTCATCATTGAACGATGATTTAAGCTGAAATAAAAAAACAAAAACTTATCTTTGGTGATGAGTGATAGACTTGTGATGGGAGAGTAAAGTATTCATGAAAGAACAAGATTTAAAGTTAATCCTGGCAGATATTGATGGAACATTAGTTGAAGATTCAACACGCACAATGATGCCTTTTACACGCGATGTATTAAATTTTCTACATAAAAAAGGAATTTTATTCGGGGTTGCATCAGGTCGTCCAACAGACGAATTAAGCAGAAATGCATTGAAATACGATTTGGATTTTGAACCAGATATTTTTATCGGAATGAACGGTGGAGAAGTCGATGACCGTATTTCTAACCGCGTATCTTCTTGTTATCCTTTAACACCAGAAGATATTCGTTTCTCTATTGAATTATTCAAAGATTATCCACAAGTGAATCCAATTTTATATCGTGATCACAAATTGGTTTGCCGCTATCGAGATGAACTGATTAAAGGAACAGAATCTAGATCTGGTAAATCAAGCCATGTGGTAGAAAAAGAAGAAGAATTCTGGTCTGAAGAAACAGGCAAAATGATGTTCAGAACAAAAACTCCTGAACTTTGTTTAGAAATTGAAGCTTATGCAAAACCAAGAATTCCTGCGCATTTGGCAGCATTTAAAACGCAGCCAACTTTATTAGAAATTCAAAACAACAGCGTCAACAAAGGTGTTGCCTTAAAACAAGTTGCCGCAGAACACAACATTCCAATCGAATCGATCATCGCATTTGGAGATGCATCTAATGACAACGAAATGTTAAGAGATGCTGGACTGGGCGTTTGCATGATCAATGGCTTGGAAGATACAAAAGCAGCGAGTGACGTTTTAAGTGATTACACTTGCAACGAAGATGGCATGGTTCGTTATTTATATGACCATTTCCGCGGATTGTTCGATGGATTTGAATCTGAATACTTAGATGAAAACAAAGGGTACAAACCGTACCGTTAATTGGACAAAAGGGTGAATGAGATAGATCAAAGAAAGAAGGACGAAAAAAACATGAAGGCAGACTACCACTTACATTGTCATTTCAGCAACGATTCTTCTTACCCTATGGAAGAAGTCATTTTAGATGCGATTGAAATGGGATTGGATGAAATTTGTTTTACAGATCACGTGGACTATGGAGTGAAATTTGATGTCACTCCAGAAAATGAAAAAGAGTTGACTAAGGAATACCGCAACGTTGACTATGCCAGCTATTTTCCAGAAATTGCGCGGCTCAAAGAAAAATACAAAGACCAAATCGCGATTAAAGCGGGATTGGAATTTGGTGTGCAGATGCATACGCTGCCCATTTATCATGCGCTCAAAGAAAAGTGGCCATTAGACTTTACGTTATTATCCGTTCATGAAATCAACGATCAGGAATTTTTCCGCTATACGTATCAAGAAGGAAAGACGCAGCAAGAATATAACGAAGGTTATTATCGCGAACTGTTGAAGCTCGTTCAAAATTTCCAAGATTATTGCGTATTAGCCCATATGGATTTAATCGTTCGTTATGACAAGCAAGGCGTTTATCCATTTGAAAAAGTAAAAGATATTATTGCGGAAATCTTGAAAGTTGTGATTGCCAACGGCAAAGGCATCGAAATCAATACATCCAGCATGCGCTATGGCTTAAGTGATACCACACCATCGCGTGCGATCCTGCAGCTTTATCACGATTTAGGAGGAACGATCATTACGATCGGCAGTGACTCCCATCGTAAAGGTGATTTAGGAAGCGGGATCGATGAAGCAAAACAAATTCTCAAAGAAATTGGCTTCAAACAGTTCTGTACCTACGAAAACTTCAAACCTATTTTTCACTCTTTATAAAGACAATCAAAGACCTCAAGACGACAGTGATCGTGAGAGGTCTTTTTTGTACCAAGCCGCTTCGCGGCAGTTCGCTAAAACCGAATGGAAAATCGTA
>JAUMZN010000119.1:0-1825 GCA_030528085.1 Erysipelotrichaceae bacterium
ACGATTTTCCATTCGGTTTTAGCGAACTGCCGCGAAGCGGCTTGGTACAAAAAAAGAGTTCAAACTAGTTGAGCTCTTTTTGACCTTGATTTGCATGTTTATTGTTTAATCGATAGAAGTTTTGATGTAATTCAATAAAGAAGTTTTGTTTTCCTTTTGTGTAATAACGGTAAACTAGATAAATAATAAACAATCCACCCACAAATGCGCATAACATATCCGTAATCGAATCATGCACACCCGTTGTATAGTGATTGATGCAGTCATTATTGAAGAAGATGAGCATGAAGTACTCATAAAACTCCCATAATGCAGCAACGGCTAGATTGGTATTGTTGATAAACAAGTACAAGACATAAATATCTTTTTGATCTTTGATTTTTTCTTCTTGCTTGATCCAGCTGTATAACATAACTGCCATGACCGAAAACAAGATCCCGCTGAAAAAATGGACGACTTTATCAAAGTAAGGAACAGTATATCCGCCCAGGCAGCTTCCAATCAGCGATGCAAAATAAACGAACACAACATTCAAAATATGAATTTCGTTGGTTGCTTTCAGTTTTAGTATTTTAAGTGCAAGAGGTAAAATCAACGGCGTAATTAAAGCGACAAGCCCCATGCCCACACCTGTCATATTTTTGATTTGGAAGTTATAAACAAAGCCGATGATCGATGTGATGACATAGATCGCAATTGAGACTTTTAGTAATTTATCGTATTTTTGATGCATCCGTTTCCTCTCTTTCAAAATAATCAATGGATATTAACGATAACAAATTCACTATGGTGTTCTGTTCGAATTGGAAATCCCCATCCTGCAGCACCTGATGTATTGATTGCTGCCATTTGATTGACTTGTTCTAATCCATAGTTCATTTCATTGATATTCAACAATTCGTTAACATAATATAACGGAAATATTTGACCCGCATGTGTATGACCAGATAAATGCAGATCAATGTTGTTTTGACTGCATTCTTTTAAATCTTTTGGCTGATGATCTAAAACAATATTAAATGTTTTTGTATTTTGCGAATAATCCTGCATCTGGTCCCGACTATGTAGACTGTAGTCTTTTCTGCCGACAATCGAGATTTCATCATTGATTGTGATTTGTTCATCATCCAAGACGTGGATCCCATTATTTTCAAATCAACGATTCCAATTGTTTACTTGTACTCGGATGCCAAAGCGAGTGCTTGCCAGTGTCATGATTTCCAAATACATAAAACACTTGCGAGGTTTGACTTAATTTCCCTAACGTTTCGAATGTTTCTATTCTTTCTTGCGGCGTTGTGTTTTCATCGATAATGTCTCCGCACAACATCACAAAATCTGGCTTTTCTTTTGCCATTCGTTCGACAAGTCGGTTTAGTCCTTTCTTGTCCATGGAAGTAGGATAATGCAAATCGGCAATCATCGCAATTTTGTAGTCTTTCGATAATGCTTTTGGCGTATCGATATCATATTCCGTTTTTAAAACATGATTCATGTTGTACGAGCCATAGCACATTAAACCAATCGAAATCACAAATGGGATCGGGATGCATAGGAAAAATCTTTTATAGTTTGTTCGATCAGCCTTCATCCACTTTTTGAATAAGAATTCAAAAACTAAAGTCAAAATCACAAAGTGGATTTCGAATATATATATAACGCTATTGGGATTTAAAGTCGGCAAAGAGAGTAAAGCCGCCAAGAATACTTTCGTTGTACTGCTTAATTTTGTTTTATTCATTTCATAAACGAAAAAGCTAAATACAAAGATAAAGCTGATTGTTGACATCATGATACTTAACATAATCATCCCTTCTTTCTATTT
>JAUMZN010000119.1:1835-2072 GCA_030528085.1 Erysipelotrichaceae bacterium
AAACAAAAGAGATCAAAAGTCCAACTCTAACCCTGACCATAAAACTGGACTCATTGTATTCCTTCTTTTAAATTGGATCCAAAAAGATCAACAAACAGATTTGAAAAAACCTAAATTCCCTTTAAAAAAGCAGTTTTGTTTGCCTCGTGAATCCGTTTTGCATATCTTGCCATAATAAAAGCCGCCTTCATTTTTACCCGAAGACGGCTTTTATTTATTTTGCTTCTGTTTCTTCTT
>JAUMZN010000035.1 GCA_030528085.1 Erysipelotrichaceae bacterium
TACCGCTTCGAATTTGGATTGTCAACTCGAAATTTTTAATTTTTATTTCTTGTTGATTTCCTTATTCGTTTTGGCTTGCCCTCACTTGCTTGCCGCTTTGTGAGTGCTCGACTATTCAACCACAGAACGAAGAGCATTGCAAGTCAATTTCGCAAAAAATTTCTTCTTTTAGTCTGTTTTTATTTCACCTAATCAGATTGCTTTTTTAGCCGTAAAATGTATCCGTTTTCGCCACTCTTTTTGTCCAAAATTAGATCGTTCCTTATTTTTGTTTTATCTGATTTTTCTATTTTTCTTTTCTTAAATCCCAAGCATTTTATCCAAAATTTTAAAAAGGAATTCTTTAAACAAAGAATTCCTCAATTGGTTTTGATTCGAAATTTTTACCATTAAACATTTCTAGTGTTGTAAATCCGACTTCTTTTGCGACCTTTAAACATAAATCCATTCCATAATCCAAATATTCTTTGTTATGACAATCTGTATTGATCAAAATTTTTCCATTTGCTTGGTGGATCAGCTTTAAAAGTTCAACACTTGGATAAGGTGTTTTTCGATATCCACGTGACATAGCACCAGAGTTCATCTCAAAGATTTTTCCTGACTGGACTAATTTATCTATTGCCAGTTTTGCGTATCCCAAAATTTTTGGATCATCAAAACGGTAATACGATTGGTCTTCGTTATATTTTGCGATCAAATCTAGATGACCTATGATCTGGATGTTTGTATTTTCTGCTTGTTTTCCTATTGCTTCAAAGTAGCCTTTTGCCAAAGCATAGATGTCATTGCCATAAGCTTTTTCGAGCATCTCGTTAAATTTTTCTTGCGAATAATCAATGGGATATGTTTTTCCATTACATTTCAAATAATGGACGCTGCCAATCACATACTCAAAATCTTGGACATTTTCGATCGGACACATACTATCTTCTTCAATTCCCAAATAAATGGTTAATCCTTTTGGTGCTTGTTTTTTAACCTGCAAAATCTCTTGGATATATTGCTTTGTCTTTTCTGGCGTCATCGAAGTGTCGTCTACAGGATAATATCCATGCCCCGAAAAGCCGAGAATTGTAAATCCTAATTCTTGTGCTTTTCGCACGATTTGATCAATTGGATCTTTGCCGTCGTCATATTGCGAGTGGGTATGTAGGTTTTGTTTGATCATAATGTTGACCTCCACGTTCATGTATCCAATTTTAGATAGATAAAAAGTCCTGACATTGTTATCGACATCAGAACTTTTATCTTGATCTATTTATTAAAGTTCAAATCCTCTTTCTTTTGCGATCGCGTTTCTTTGTAATTTAGCTGCTTCTAGAATTTCGGCTACTCTCAAAGTGTGTTCTTTGCATTCTTCATACATATTCCAGTTTTTCTGATCTACTGCATTGGCGAAATCTTTGAATTCATAACTCATATGCAAACCTTGATCAATCGAAATTTGTTCAACGCTTGATGTTTGATTTTCCTGTAATGGTGGAATGAATTCGACATGATGCATTCGTCCTGTTGATCCTTGAGAAATTTTGAAAGTTCCAGTTTCTCCTTGGATATATCCTAAATAGTCTGAAGAGCTATCTTTTGAACCGATGCACGTAATGTTTTTATCTTCATATAACAACATTAATGTTCCTGACGTATCGATACCATTCCATCCTAGTAATGGGTAATAATGAATTTCTTTTGGTTCACCAAATAATCCCACTGCTAAATGGATATTGTAGATATTGATATCCATTAGTGCCCCACCAGCCATTTTTGGATCAAAGACGTTTTCAACGATATGGTCCATATATTTTGCATAGCGGCGTGAGTATTGAGAGAAGTTAAACAAACACTCGCGGACCTTTCCTGCTTTATTTAAGTTTTCTTTGAGTAATTTATAGTTTGCTGTATGAACATTTGTGATTGCTTCGAAAATCATCACGCCATGTTCTTGAGCAATTTGGAATAATTCTTCTGTTTGTTCTAAATTTGGCGTAAATGGTTTTTCCAAAATGACATTTTTATTGGCCAAAAGC
This sequence comes from Erysipelotrichaceae bacterium, assembly GCA_030528085.1. Taxonomy (GTDB): domain Bacteria; phylum Bacillota_I; class Bacilli_A; order Erysipelotrichales; family Erysipelotrichaceae; genus Allobaculum. The sequence goes on from JAUMZN010000035.1 coordinate 2,028, forward strand.
GCTTTTTTAGCTTGTGAATAATGCAAAGCGTTTGGAGATGCAATATAAACTGTGTCGATATCAGGATTTGCGAACATTTGATCTAAATCATCATATGCGTTTGGCACATTATGTTTTTGCGCAAATGCTTTTGCTTTTTCCATTGTTCGCGAATAGACCGCTACTGTTTCAATATTCTCAATTTCATCAAAAGATTGATATGCCAAATCAACAATTGATCCACTTCCGATTGTTGCAAGTTTCATACGATTATTCCTCCTTGTAAGGGTCATTTTCTATCTTTTATTAAATCACGTTTTGTTACGTTTATATATAAAAACAACCAGGAGCTCGCATGCAAATCATGCAAAGATCCTGGTTATTGGTTCTAATTTTTTAACGTTTGTGATTATGTTTGCAATCTAAATCTAGATTTTCTTCTTGTTTGTTCTCTTTCAATGACTCGCGCATTTTTCGTGATGTATTCCAATGTGGAACATTGATTGACTTAGATCGTTTATTAGGTTTCTTTTCTTCTACTTCGCGATAAATTCTAAATGCAACGCCATCTTCCGTATTCATACCTTGCACTTTGTATTCGTTGGCGGCAACGACTTTAGAAACGATAGAGAGTCCTAAACCGAATTTTCCGCCTTCACCCATAATGAATGGTTTAAATAAGGAATCGATTCGGCTTTCGTCCATTTTTGGACCATCGTTTGAAATGCAAAGTTCATTTTCATGCACTTCGATTTTGATATACGTTTTTGCATAGCGGAATGCGTTTTGCAGAATGTTTTCGATACAAACACGCCACGATTCAAACAAGCCATCAAAATACACTTCTTCAACATCCGTAATCAATTCGATTTCAGGACGAATTACTTTGGCATTTAAGACAACTTCTTCAACAACGTCTTTCATGTTGGTTGTTACACCTTCTGAATCTGAAGAGACTAAATACTCTACGCGGTTCATGTATAAAAGCGAGTGTACTTTATCTTCGAGACGTTTAGCGTTATCCAAAATGACATCGACACTGCTTTCCAAATCGCCATATGGATAGATTCCATCTTTAATCGATTCAGAATACGACTTAATCGTTGCGATTGGTGTTTTCAAGTCATGAGAAATGTTATGGATCATTTCTTCTTTTGTTTTTTCTTGTTTAGCGAGTTCTGTCGTTAATGTTTGCAGCTCTTTGGCTACATCGCCAATTTCATCATCTCGGCAAATGTATAATTCAACATCTTTGCCTTCTTTAATTTGGGCAATATACGATTTGATCTGATTCAATGGTCGAATGATCTGGAATACCCATAATAACAAGATGATCAGCAACATGAAGAAGACGATCACAATGACATAGATCGTCGAATCCATGAGTGTTGAGCGCAGTTGTTGAGCATAGGCATCATCTGTATACGAAACGACAATGGCATCCATACCTTGGATCGTGATCGGTTCAAATCGGCAGTAATACTTATGATTATCAAAAGATACTTCTTTTTGCGCAGTAGACGTGCCTTGTTCCAATATGTCTCTCGCTTCTAAAATCACGCCATCTGAAATTGTTCCTTTTTGTGGATTCTTGATATCTAATGCACAAACAACTTGAGCGCCTTGTTCTGTGACAACGACTGTTGAAATTTTGCGATCAGTTGTCAAATAGCCAAATAATTCGCGATCCTCCACTGGGCTTTTCCCGACATCGAGGGCATTAATAATTGGTTTTTGCTTATCCTCAAGTGTCGTATAGATTTGTTGAGAAATCGTCTCGTTAATATTTCCGGAGAGGAAAAAGCTAAAAAACAACATTAAAAACACAACCATCATCAAGATCAAAACCATGATCTGCTGCGTTAAGGTGAGTTTTTTAAATGTGTTTTGTAAAGGGAATTTCATAGCTTAATTTACCCCAGACGATAACCGTAGCCATAGATTGTATGGATATTGAGTTTTGGCAATTTTTTACGTAAACGACGTAAAGTATCATCGACTACGCGGTCACTGCCAAAGTAGTTTTCATCCCAAACAATTTCCAGAATTTTTTCTCGTGAGAACGCAAATCCTTTGTTTTTGATAAACATCATCAACAAGTCAAACTCTTTAGTTGTTAATTCGATTTCTTCTTGATCTGAATAAACTTTACGTTGTTCTTCATCGAGTTCGTAGCCATCGATAAAGATTCGATTGTTGGTATCTTTGTAGGCACGTTTAATCAAATTGTTGACGCGCAAAACGAGTTCTTTTGGCGAGAAAGGTTTTGTGATGTAGTCATCGCATCCTTTTTCCAAGCCAATGATGCGGTCGAATTCTTTATCTCGAGCAGACATAAAGATAATTGGCGTATCGGCATTGCTTTGGCGAATTTCTTCTAATAAATCAAAGCCAGATTTATCATCAAGCATGATATCTAAAATCCAAAGATGAACGTCATCTTGGGTGTGTACGCTTGCTTCTTCGTAAGTGTAGTACGAGTTTACATCGTATCCTTCCTTGCGAAGATATTGAGCAACTAGATTGTTAATGTCTTTTTCATCTTCAACGATATTAATGATTCGTTTCATTCAAAGTCTCCTTCGTGTCTTCCCTGCTTGTGGCATTTAAGTCACTATTCTTATTGAGTTGTCGGTTAACTTCATTACTTTGGTTTTATTATACCGAATAAAATGAAAGCTAAACGAATACTTATGACACAAATGCTGCATCAAGTTGATTGTTGTAAAATTCTGCTTATTTTATGCAGCATATCCTTTTTTAAGGATTAAGTCTGTGACCATATGAACGCAATCTTCACAAAGTCTTTGGGTGGCAGCTTCTACCATAACGCGAATCAATGGTTCTGTTCCACTTGGACGAACGAGAATTCGTCCTTCGTCTCCTAAAAACTTTGCGACTTCATCAATTTTCGCTTGGATTTCTTCATCGTGAAGCACGATGTTTTTATCTTTGACTTCTACATTTTCAAGCAGCTGCGGATAAATATATAAACCGTTTGCCAATTCTTCTAAAGATTTGCCAGTTTCTTTCATCACATGCAGCAAGCGCAAAGCAGTAAACAATCCATCTCCTGTCACTTCTTCTTTGTAGAAAATAATATGACCGGATTGTTCTCCACCGAGGCTATAGTCATGTTTCATCATTTCTTCTAAAACGTATTTATCGCCAACTGGGGTTTGAATATAATCGATTCCTTTCTTTTGGAATGCTTTATATAATCCCAAGTTTGCCATCACTGTTGTGACAACGATATTTTGATTCAATTTATTTTGATCATGCATGTGCATACCCAAAATATAAAGAATATAGTCGCCATTAATTAAACGTCCTTTAGCATCGACCGCAATCAAACGATCGGCATCACCATCAAATGCTAAACCGATATCGCATTGATTTTCTAAAACAAAGCGCTGCAATCCTTCTGGATGAGTTGATCCTGCTTTTAAGTTAATATTGACTCCATTTGGGCTGGCGTTAATCGCATCTACTGTTGCACCAAGGGCATCTAATGTTTCTACTGCTGTCGAGCAAGCAGAACCATTGGCAAGGTCAACCGCAATATGCATGCCAGTTAAGTCCATCATATTGGTTTTCTTTAACCAAGAAATATACAGTTCAAGCCCTGTTTCCCAATCGAAGTATTCGCCGACATTGTCACCTGTCGCAAGTTCGACTTGGCTTTTGCCATCCATATAGTCTTCGATTTGCAACAAGATTTCTTCTGGCATTTTAATGCCTTCGTGATTGAAAATTTTAATTCCGTTATCGTAAAACGGGTTATGTGATGCAGAGACCATAATTCCGCAATCGAAATCTTCTTCACTGACTAAATATGAAATTGCTGGTGTTGGACATACGCCAAGCAAGTACACATTTGCTCCTGTGCTGACCGCTCCAGCGGCCAAACTTAATTCGAACATCGATCCCGACAAGCGCGTATCGCGTCCAATTAAAATTTTGGCATGGGTCTTGGATTTAGAATAATACCAACCTAACCATTGGCCGATCCGCACTGCCATATCTAAAGTAAGTTGCTCGTTTGCACGACCTCTTACTCCATCCGTTCCAAAATATTTTCCCATTTTGTAAAACTCCTTTTAAACAAAATAAGCGCCTGTCTGGATGATCCATCGAGGCGCTGGTGATTCAAACCATCTATCATTTCATCGTTCTTCAAAGCACGAAGAATTGTGGCTGCCTCTTCAAATACATAATTATTTGTTTCGACAACCTTATTGTACTGAAAACACAGTATTTCCAATAATCATTTTACTTCTCATTTCAAAATGAATTGAACAATTCTTATTTTGAATCTGCATTTGAAGCTTTTGATTCGCTGGTCTCTTTATCCTTGTCTTTACTTGTCGATTCGTGATTGTTTTGAACTAGCGTAACGGTCGCTTGGACTGTTTCTGGCGTAATGGAAACATTAACTTGTTTTCCTGCTCCATCATAAGCAACCAACGGCACATCCGCCGTGAATTCTCCTTCATAGCTCGATGTATCGACAATTGCGCGAATCGAACGAATCGAATTGAGTTTATCGCGTGTCGCCCGAACGGTAACTGAACGACTTGATAAAGTCGGTTCATTATACGCGTTTGGAGATTGTCCATTGCCGACGATTAAATCTGGAGAAACAAAGAATGTCTTCGTATATTTTTTCGCCAATGTTGCTTGGACTGTAGATGGATTGACTTTTACAGTCAGACCTGTTGGCAGTCCGGATACTTCAAGCGTGACTTCACTTGTACCTTCTGTCAGCTGGCGCAAATCCGCAGTAATTGCTGCTGAGTTTTGCGTACGGACAAGCTGAATGTCTGCGGTATCCCCTTCGATGGTGATATCGGCAACACTTGGCACTCCTGTTACTTCATAGGCATTTGTATCCACAAATACCTCAACTGGAATATTTGGCATATTCAATGTCACAGAATCGTTTTTAAAAAATCTGCCTTGTAAATCGGTATAGTTAATCGAAATACACATTGCCAACGCAAAGATAAAAGAGAAAAGCAGCGAAAGTCGATTATCGTAAATAATTCGATCAAATAGTTTTGAAACCCGTCCAAAAAGCGAACGAATGATTAAACCCAATGAATGGAATAGTTTTCCGAAAAAACCTTGAGGTTTAGAGTCCACGACCTTCACCTCCACTCTTCTTCTTTTTATTTAAATCTTGTTTTTTCTGAATCCGCGAGCTGTTTCCTAATGCTGAATCAGGCAATAAGTTCAATACGGATAAAGGTCGAATGCGATCATCTCTTTTTTCTTCCTTATTTCGATTTCCTCTCGTCAAAGAATTAGATAACGAACGAGCAGAATCGAGAACAGGCTGGAAGACAGACGATCTGTTTTCAGTTGGCTGAATTAATCGACTCACTAAATAGCGATATAAGCTTTCAGGTGTATATTGCGTCAAAGTTCCTTTTTGAGCGATCGAAATATTTCCGGTTTCTTCTGAAACGATCAAAGTAATCGAATCACTTACTTCCGAAATGCCGACCGCAGCACGGTGCCGCGCTCCATATTTCGATGGCAAATCTTTTGCGGTTGATGGATAATACGCCGCTGCACAAGCAATTTTGTCACCGACAATGATGACTGCGCCATCATGCATTGGCGTTCCGTATTGGAAAATTGTCTCTAAAAGTTCAGCAGTCACATCTGAATCCATTTTGATCCCTGTTTTGGCATATTCTTCTAAAGACTGTCCCATTTGTAAGGAAATCAAAGCGCCCGTTTTTGTTTTAGCCATATCACTGACTGCTTTGACGAGCTCTTCAATCATCTTATTCATTCGTTCAACCGGCAAGTCCGGTACAAAGTTCGCATTTGTTTTTCCGACTTGCTCAAGAATCGATCGAATTTCTGGTTGCAGGACAATTAAAATTACGATAATTCCCCAGCGTAAGAAGAAATCCAATAAATAACCGATTGTCTTCAACTGTAAAACGTCAATTAACGCTTTAAAAATCAATAAAGCGAGAATTCCTTTTACGATTTGAATCGTTCGGCTATTGTCGCGAACGAGGCGAACACAAGTGTAAACGAGTGCAGTTAATATAGAAACGTCAAGAACCAAACGTAAAATCAGGATAATATCATGAAAACTCACACGATCCCTTCTTTCTGTTTGATGACTTTATGTTGAATATTCAATTTAGCGTTCCATTGCGAATGCGATATAATCCGCTACACTATCAAATTCATAATGAGCAGCCTCTTTAACATTTGCATGAGCCATAGAAACGGCTGCGGAGTTATCACATGCTTCTAACATCGGTACATCGTTATGAGAGTCGCCGATGCAGTAAACTTCATCATCATTTACGCCTGCATAAGCACTGACAAAATCAATTCCCGATGCTTTATTGATCCCTTTTGGCACGATATCGACAACGAAATTATTGGCGAACGCTGTCACGATATCACCGAAATGAGCATTTAAGTTTTTTGCGAGTTCTTCAGCATATTCAGGTGTTGAACAAGAGTAAACGATCTGGGCAAAACGTCCAGAGTCCATAATTTCTTCTTCTGTCCAATCTGGCTTTAAGTTCGCATAGCGATGTTCTTCTAGATTTGGATGAACTTCCACTTTGTGGCGGTTTACACCATCGTTCACAGTGTAGGAGACAACTCCTGGCATTTCATGGGAAACATACATCAGGTCAATCGCTGTAATATTATCTAAAGTTGTTTCCAATAAAATTTCTTCTTTGTGATCGAAAACCATACCGCCATTATTCGTTACGAAATAGTCTACTTCGATGTTGTTTTCTTCTAATTCACGAGTGATGGATTGTTTGGATCTTCCTGTTACAATCGCAAACAAGTTCCCTGCTTTTCTCCATTCTTGGATTGCTTTTACATCTTTTTCTTGAACAGAATCCCCAAATTTTAATGTTCCGTCATAATCTGTAGCAAGTAGCTTCATAAGTTCCTCTTTCTTTTATCTTTTGCTGTTATTCAGATAGTTATTTCTAGTTCATGATACCATAGAAACCATCTTAAATGACAGATAAAACCTATTCTGTCTAATCACTAATCGCGATCTTTTATGCGCTTTCTTTTTCAAACGAGATCCAGTGCTTTCTATGGAATTTCGGCATGAAATTTGGCATTCTTTTTGTTCACTTTGGCTTTTTCACCAATCGATCGAGATGACTTAACTTCTTCTATCCTGTTTATAATTGCGATACAATTTATAAGAACGAATAAATGGTAATAGAGAAGAACTGGAGGAATACAAAATGAACCATAGAGAGAGAATGGAAAAAGGGTTATGGTACGACGCTAACTTTGATCAAGAACTTTGCCAGCTGCGAAATAAAGCAGATGATCTTTGTTTTCAATTCAACCACATCAAACCGAGTCAACAACGATCTTTACAGAATATTTTAAAACAACTCTTCCCTAATTTAGGTCAAAACGTCACCATCCTTAGTCCGATGTATGCGGATTATGGATTTCGAACAAGTATTGGCGATGGTACATTTATCAACCACGATGCCTACTTTATGGATGGCGGAAAAATTACAATCGGTCGCAATTGCTTTATCGGTCCTCATTGTGGTCTTTACACCGCAAATCATCCCCTACTTTTTGAGGAAAGAAATCAAGGCTATGAAATTGCTTTGCCAATCGTCATTGAAGATAACGTTTGGATCGGTGCGGATGTCACGATTTTACCTGGCGTGACAATTGGCGAAGGCAGTGTGATCGGCGCGAAAAGCTTAGTCAACAAAGATATTCCACCTCACGTCATCGCAGTTGGAAATCCTTGTCATGTTCTACGCAAAATCACAAAAGACGATACAATTTTTGACGAATGTGATCTCTAATATGCGGTTTTTCCTTTTTAGTTTTCTTTCAACAAGCAATAACTTTCAAATCACAATCAATGCCTGATATATTGACAACGAGGTATCTACTTATGAAATTTAAAGATCTTAAAGATTATCATGCTTATTATGTCATGACTGTTGTTTTTCTTGTCTCTTGCTTCGTATTTAAAAGCATGGTGTTCTTCCCTCTTGGCTGCTGCTTTCTTTGTATTGGCGTTGCCAAACAATTAGTCGACGAAGGAAAACTCCCGGGACGAAAAGGCAATACATCATCAAACAACGACGACTCCAACAAATCATAAAAATTGCGGCAGTATCCATTTCGGATCTGCCGCTTATTTTATGCTTGAATATGTAGACACAACTTCACAAAGAAGATATTGAATCATTAATCTCCATCTTCATCTTGATCGATGATGGTATCGGATTGTTTAAAGGTTGGTCTAGCCATCCTTGCTGGTGTGTCATTTGCCCCCTCGAATTTGCGAACTCTTAATCCTAATTTTTTCTTTTGTTGCCGTGATAACGGTACATGCATCGAATGATTGAGTTCCACTTCATCTTTAGAGATTCCCGTTAAATATTTACTATTGATCAAATATGAAATATGCACGCGCATAAATCCATATTTTGCGAATTCTTCTTCTAAATCGGCCATATACAAACGACCTTGGAATTCCCCTTTGCGGGTATGGAAATGCACAAATTTTCCGACTTTTTCCAAATAATAAATATCTTCAATCGGAATATCGATTTTCACCCCTTGGAAAGAAAGTGGATAACTTTCTTTCTGCATGATCTGCTCTTTGATTTGACTTTCAATATAAATCAGATCTTGTTTCAAATTATATTTTGAGATGTAAAGGACGCGGCGGCGCTGTTCAATCGCTTGTTTATGTGCTGGGTCTTGGCATAAGTAAACAAACAAAGCGGTTGGATTATCGTGTACGAATACACTTTCCAAACGGGGTGTCTGGAACATTTCATCAAAGAAAAAGATTTGATATTCTTCTTCTCTCATCGCCTTGGCCAATAATGATGCTTTATAGAAGTGCCTAAAGGTCCAGTCAATTTTATTAAAAAAGCCTGCGAGCAGAAAAACGATCTCTTTGGTTTCTTTTTCATGTTCAAGAATTGCGATTTTAACCATGAAATCTCCTTTCCCTCTGATCATAGATAAGTGTGTTGACTCTATCTTAATCCATTTTCATTATTTTTCGAGGAGTTCATGGCTCTTTTCGCAAAGAAAAAGACAGGCCTAGTCAATTCATGACCAAGTCTGTCTATATGCTGCATAAACTGTTCAGTCACCTTAACGAAATAGTATTCAGTTAGATGACTTCTCTTCGAATCTTTGCCCCTAATGCTGTTAGTTTTTCGACAAGTTTGTCATAACCGCGGTCAATGTGCTTAATTTCATGGATTTCTGTAACTCCATCTGCCATTAATCCCGCAATGACAAGCGCTGCTCCACAACGTAAATCTGTTGCCGTAACAGATGCACCATGTAAAGGAGTTGGTCCGCTGATATATGCTGTTGCCCCTTTAACAAATGTATTGGCACCCATTTGATTTAATTCTGCGCAGTGTTTAAAACGTTCAACATAAATTTGTTCAGTAACGCTTGAACAGCCATCTGTTTTTGTTAATAAAGCAGTGAATGGTTGTTGCACATCTGTCGCAAATCCTGGGTATGCTTTTGTGGTAATGTCAGTTGGTTTGAGTACTTGATCTGGATCATTGCCGAAAACGTGAATCGTATCCCCTTCACGAGTTAAGTTAATGCCGATTTCTTCTAGTTTAGAAGTGATCGCCTCTAAGTGCTGAGGGATAACATTCGTAATTTTCATATCATCTGCCATTGCTGCTGCAATTAAGATGTATGTTGCCGCTTCAATGCGGTCCGGAATAATTTCATGAACACAGCCTTTAAGTTTTTCAACACCATCGATAACTAATGTACTCGTTCCCATACCATGAATTCTTGCGCCCATCTTATTTAAAAGTGTCGCAATGTCGATGATTTCTGGTTCACGAGCTGCGTTATCAATGATCGTGCGGCCTTTTGCATAAACTGCTGCCATCATGATATTGATAGTTGCCCCAACAGATGAAATATCCAAGAAAATACGCGCACCTTTTAAGCCTTCTTTTGGTGCTTGTAATAAAGTGCAGTCTCCTGGATAACTAATTTTTGCGCCAAGTGCCTCAAAGCCTTTGATATGTAAGTCAATTGGACGAGGTCCTAAATAGCATCCACCTGGGCTTTTGATCATGCATTTGCCATATTTTCCTAAAAGAGCACCCATAAAATAGTAGGAAGCACGCAATTTTTGAACTGCATCTCCTAATAATGGAACATCCATCATTTCCGATGGATCGATGACGAGTGTTTCTTCATCCAATCGTGTAACTTTTACACCGAGCTCTTCTAATAGTTCAATCAAAGCCGTAACATCAGAGATTTGTGGTACCCCATAAATCGTTACTTTTTCTGTTCCTAAAACAGCTGCAGGAATTAATGCGACTGTTGAGTTCTTACTTCCGGAAATCCGAACTGTTCCGTTTAGGCGAACGCCACCTTCAATTTTTATGACTTCTTCCATGTTCGTTTCTCCTCTCGAAAATACGTCTTTTTCAAGTTTAATCTATTAAAAACGTGTTTCAATCCGCAGCATTTTTAATAGCTTTTTCTCTTCGTCTTGAAGACGCATGAAAAAATTATACAAAATTTCATCTAAGAGTAAAGCAAGATCATTGTAAACGGTCCCTTACCTATCCTAGATTTCATCTTGATAAAATGCATAGGAATTGTATTAAATTTTGCGTTCTAACACAGGTGTTCTTCCACCGCTGACGATATCGCCTTCAAGGACTCGATAATCATCACTCTTTTTGAGGTTTGTGACCACCATGCACACCGTCAAATCCGCATTGACACTTTCTAAAAAATGTCGATTCATCGCAATCAGCGGCATTCCTGGTTTTACTTTTGTTCCCTCAGTAGCCAATGCTTCAAACGCCTTTTCTCCATATTGAGCAGTGTTAAACCCAATATGGATTAAGATCATATCCCCTTGTTCGTTTTCAATGCCGATCGCTTGCCGGTTATAGGCAAGCATCGTAATTGTTCCATTGCATGGTGCGACGATCACATCATCTTCAGGGACGATTGCTACCCCTTCACCATATAAGCGCGAAGCAAATACAGGGTCTGCAACTGTTCCTAATGGCATAAGTTTTCCATCTACGCATGCGAGTAATTTTTTATCTGAAACTCGTTTTTCTTTTCGTTTGATCAATGGCTTCATGATTGTTTTTCCTTTAAATGATCATTCATCCATTTCGTAATTTCTTCTAAACGCCGCATTCTGTGAATTGGTTTTCCACTGCGGGAAAGTTCATGATTTTCACCATGGAATACGATCATCTTAGCTTCCACGCCGCGATCGATTAAGGCATTCAACATTTGATAGCCTTGTTCAATCGGTGTGCGATAGTCTTGATCCGAATGAATGAATAAAGTTGGTGTTTGTGCTTGATCCACATATTTAAGTGGCGAATGTTTCCAAAGTGTTTCAATATCTTCTAAGCCTGCCTGCATTTGATCGCGAACGAAGTCCGGACCAATATCGCTCGTTCCCCACATCGAAATCCAGTTTGAAATCGAACGTTGGCTTGCGGCTGCTTTAAAACGTTGTGTATGCGTAATGATCCAGTTGGTCATAAAGCCGCCATAACTTCCACCGGTCACGCCTAATCGATTGGCATCGATTTGTTTCACTTGAGCTAAAACAGCATCGGTAAATGCCATGAGGTCTTGGTAGTCTTCTTTTCCATAGTGGCCACGAATATCCGCATATTCATTGCCTTGGCCATCGGAGCCAAATGGGTTGCAGAAAAATACGAAGTAGCCCTGCGATGCCCAAACTTGCATTTCATGGAAGAAGACGCGGCCATAAGTCATTTTTGGTCCACCGTGGATATCTAAAATTGCTGGATACGTCTTATTTTCATCAAAGTCTTTTGGATAGAGTACCCATCCACATTGTTGGGTATTGAGTGCGCCTGTATAGAACACTGGTTTTGTTTGGGCAATGTAGCGTTCTTTTAAAAATGGGTTGAAATCGGAGATTTGATTAATTTCGCCATTTTTATATTGATAGAGCTGCTGGAGCTGATCTGGTTTTGCGCCAATAAAGTAGAGTGCTCCTTTTGAAAAAACAAACGATTCGATCGTGCCATTCCATTCTAGAACTTGCAGCAAGCGATTTTCGTCCCAACAAAATAAGTTATTGTGATCCACGATTGTCGTCGTGAAGTATAAAGAATCTTCATACATACAAACGGAATTGCCGCCAACGAGCTGGCAATCACTTAGAACACAATTCCCTAAATTTTCCTGCCAATCCATTTTCATATCGATGCTTTGATATTTAAAGTCGAGATAATAAAGGCTTGGATTGGAATTCAAACCAATCGGCAAGCCATTCTCGGCGAAAATATATAAGCCATCTTCAGCTGCTTGTAAATCCAAAATCGACAAATCCGTCTTGGCTAGACAGCTTGTTTTTTGCAACTCCGTATTGAAGACATAAATTTCATCAGCATGTAGTTTTTCTTTTTTACCGGAATCGGAATATCCCCAATAAAAAATATCGTGGTCTTGAACCATTGCCCCACGAATACGCAATTGGGGATTTTCAATCTCTTGGAGCGTATTTGTTTTTAGAGAATAAGTGGCTAAAACAAGGCGATCTCCATTGATAAATCCTTGGCTATTGGCATACCAAGGTGATTCGTCGAGTACTTCGTAGTCACTTGCTAATTCGTGATCATCCACTTGTTTTTGGATATAACTAAGCGCGATACAATCATCATCGACAAAGCCTAAAATCGATACCCCTAATCGATCGATTGTCGCTTTGCATAACGCTTCGCCACCTTTTAAATACATACGATAAAGTTGGCTTTGGCCATTTTCTTGTCCAACAAACCAAATCGTGTTTTTGTCTTCAAACACAAAGGATCTCACGTTTTTTCGATCCGTGATTTGATGAATTTCTCCCTTGCGGCATAACATTAAATCGTAAGTATAATCATTATTTTTTTGATTGGCATGGCCTTTGACAAACACTATATTTTTGCCTCGAGCTTGCAGACCGCCATAAAAATCCATCTCAAAAAGATCTCTAATTTCAACAGGCTTCATAAAATAAATCCCCTTTATCCGTTTGAAATTCTCTTTTACGCCATTCATGGCTACTTTCAAACTTGCTTACTCAAATGAGGTTATTTTTGAGTACTTTATTTTATAGTTTACAACAGTTCTTCCTTAAATGCCCTGCTTTTTCGTTGCTTGATCATGGGAACGTTTCTTTTTGATCGACGCGAATTCATAAATGATATCCATCATTTTAAGTACAGCTTTTAGGTGATGAATTTGTTGTGCACATATCTTCTTTGCGATATTAAAAAATCCATGTATTCTGAAAACAATCATTTCTTTGCCATATCGGCAACAGACATATTGAAAAAGTAACGATAAAAATACGGAAAGGATATAAGACACATGAAAAAACGCAAAACGATGAAAGCAAAACGAAAACCAAAAAAACAAAATTCAAACAATTCAAAATCCCCGTCTTTAGAGGTTGACACTACAGGATTTAGAACTTTTTTGATTTTAGAACAA
>JAUMZN010000036.1 GCA_030528085.1 Erysipelotrichaceae bacterium
ACTTCGATTTTCCATTCGGTTTTAGCGAACTGCCGCGAAGCGGCTTGGTACAAAAGTGGATAGCTTTTTGATTTGCGATACAAGTGAGCATGTAGGCTATAATAGAAAGTAGAAATTGAAAAGAGGAAATTCTATGCACGATTCTGTGAAAACAACCATCCAACCGATGGTCAGTTTGACAACACCAGATCATAAACGACAAACAAAACGAAAAATATTACTTTTAGGGGCAACCGGATCGATCGGCCAACAAACAATTGATGTCTTGCATCAACACGAACAAGACTTTGAACTTGTAGGCATCAGCGCCGGTCATGATTTAGAAGGCTTAAAACAAATCATCAAACAATTTAATACGATTCAATTTGTGGGCTGTTCCAATCAAGAAGATGGCACATTAGAAGGCATTCCTCTATTTGGCGGCCAAGATCAAATGGTTCGCCTCGTTGAACGTTGCGATTATGATGTATTAGTCAATGCTGTCGTCGGCTTTAGAGGACTTGAACCAACTTTGCGCGCCATTCAAACGAATCACGACGTCGCTCTTGCCAATAAAGAATCGCTCGTATGCGGTGGAGAATTAGTTAAAGAAGCATTGGCAAGCTCAACAAGCCAAATTTATCCAATCGATTCTGAGCATTCTGCTATTTATCAATGCCTGCAAGGCAATCGCATCGAACAAGTGCGTCATTTATATATCACTGCTTCTGGCGGATCACTGCGCGATTTAAGCCGTGAACAATTAGCGGATATTACGCCGGCACGAGCATTGAAACATCCTTCTTGGAATATGGGAGCGCGCATTACGATCGATTCTTCCACGATGGTCAATAAAGGTTTTGAAGTCATTGAAGCGCATTATTTATTTGATTTACCTTACGAAAAAATCATTCCGATTTTGCATCCCCAATCGATTATTCATTCGATGGTGGAATATGAAGATCATGCGATCATCGCCCAAATGGGAAGCGCAGATATGCGCTTGCCGATTCAATATGCACTATATTCACCAGAACGGCCTGTGCTTAACGAAGATCATCCTTTAGATTTTTCAAAGATGTTCTCACTTGATTTTAAAGCGATGGATTATGATCGTTTTAAAATGTTGAATGTGTGCATTGAAGCGGGCAAGAAAAAAGGAAATGCTGGATGCATTTTAAATGGTGCAGATGAACAGGCAGTCGAATTATTTTTAAAAGAAAAGATTAGCTTTTTAGAAATTGAAGAAGCAATTCTTTATGCACTAGAACATGTTGAATGGATTGAACATCCAACATTTGAACAATTACGCCAAACAGATTTGTTGGCAAGACAAGCGGTGATCGATTTTGCCCACTTACATCACGCAGATAAGTGAACCAATTTTGTAAAAATGTACGATTTTGACGAATAAACTGTGGAATAGAGTGTAAGAAGCGATCATTTCATCCTATAATAAAGTGATGTAATTTCGAATACAGAAAAATGAAGATCAATTTAGATCTTTTTAGAATAAAGAAAAGATGGATCAAGACGATCTTTTAGGAGGGCCAAAGCCATGAATCGAAAACATATTCTTCCACTAGCCTTAGTGGCAGCACTTTGTCATACCCCAATTGTCTCGGTTATGGCACAAAGTCCAATCGTATTGAACCCAACCACTGCAACAGCCCAAGATTTTATTCAAGCCTATGCAGGAGAGATGGTTGAAACGACAAATCAAGGTTATTACGTTCGTCAATTATCTTGGTTTAAACAAGTTGATGGCACTAATGCGCCAATCATTGCTCAAGGTCGGGCGATTTTTGATCAAATGCCAAAAGTAGTTCAAGATGAAATTATTCAAGAATATGCACTGCAAGGATTGGACTATAAACTCTTCTCCCAAATTGCAATTGATTTCTTAAAACCAGTCATCAATGAACAACCACAACAGCAGACAGATCCAGATGCGCCAATTTTAAATATTCCCCAAGAACAGACGCAACCACAAACTGAAAACGAACAACCATCAACAGAAGACCAACAACAAGCTATTGAACAACAAGAAAAACCAGAAGATTCAAAAACTGAATCTCATGAGCAAGTGAATCCAGAACAAGTTCAAAATGAGGCAGGAATTGAAGATTTAGCTTCTCGTTTCCATATCGAAGATGGCTATTTAGTTAACTCCGCCATTTTAGGAACATTAGAAACGCCACAAACTGAAGTGCAAACTCCAACAGATTCTCATGTCGATGTCATTAACGAAAATGATGAAGTAAAATCAGAAGAAACGCAAAATCAATCCGAACCAGTTGCAGACAACGTGCAAGAAGAAAGCGTTGCGCGCATGGATAACGATGCCCAAGCGTTTTTAAATACATATTGCGTAGAAAATGGCATGGTCATTCAACAAGCGACAAAAGCCAACTATAGCCAAATTTTAGGCGGCTTTTCCGCATGGAATGGACTAAGCCAAGCGCAAAGAAGTGCGATTAACGCGTATTTAACCTCAGCCGGTTCAGTTCGTTATCAAACGTTATACCGCCAAGCTAACCAAGTTCGTTTAAATGTTCCAGTCAATACAACTTCCAAAGGAAATGTATCAACTTCAACACAAACTGACTTATTGTTGTGGTCAAGTGTGACGATTATGTCCGGTGCAATTGCGGTTGTTGCCATTGAAGACAATAAAAAACAAAAGATTTTCAATTCTTTGAATTTAAACTAAAGAAAGACGATCTTCATAAAGCTCCGCCGGTTTGATTTTGGCGGAGTCTTTTCAAAAAAAGAGTTAAAGGAAAGTGAGATGAGATGAAACGATGCCGATTTTTTCAACGAACGAATTAAAACGCGCCCAACGAATTAAAGAAGAAGAACTTTATGAAAGTGAAGGCCATAAAAAAGCAGTTTATCTATCTAGACAAGGATCAGATTATATAAACCATCTCTATGCCTTTCTCATTGACCTCAATATTTGTTTGGTGCCTGTTTATTTATGGGGTGTCGAATTTATTTTGATTTTATCGGGGATTATTCCACCCGCATATTTTGATTTATTGTTCTATGTCATGTACGGCTTATTGTTTTTAACGAGCTGTATTTGGCTGCCACTCTATACTGCCGCAAAACACGGTGTGACTGTCGGTGGTCGATTACTCGGTGTGCGCTTAGTCAAAGAAAAAGGCAAACGTGTACCTAGTGCAATGCAGCTTGTGATGCGCCAATTATTTGGATTTGGCTTACCGATGATGATCTTTGGCTTCTTTTTCTCCGTTTGGGGAATTCTTGCTTGGTGGTTAGTTGATGCGCTTGTCGCTTTAATCTCACCACATCAAAAAACGATTTTCGACTGGATTTTCGGCCTTTGTTTTGTGTATCCACCACAATATGAAATGAAAGTTGTCGAACAAGACGAAAATCAACAAGAACAATTCGAATCATTTGAAGAGAATCAAGAAGAATATCAAGAAGGAATGCTCGAATCCGCATTTGTGGAAGAATCGAGCAAACAAGAAGAAACTCCAATTGCCAGCACTCCACAAGCAGAACGAACTTCTACTTTAAATAAATTCAAACAAAAACGCGAAGCCAAGAAAAAAAGTAAAGCGAGCCAAAAAGAAAAAACAACAGAAGTGCAAGATGAACTTGCCGCAGCAGCCGCAGCAAGTGTTGCCTTAGAAGCAACACCAAAAGAAGAAAAATTGGAGATTTCAAAATACGATTTACATATTCGTTCTAATTTCTCCGACGATTCCGATGCTGAAGTAGAAGATATTTTCCAACAAGCGAAAGCACTCAATCTCGATGTGATCTCGATTACCGACCACAACAATGCCCGTGCTAATGCGATTGCCAATCACTTTGCTAAACTCTACGACATTAAATATATTCCAGGTGTGGAAATCGATTGCCAACAGTTTGGTCAGCGTGTTCGCATTCTCGGTTATTACATCGATTGGAACGATCCATTCTTTGATGGCATCGAACGTTTATCTCTTAAACGCGAAAAAGATTTATCTCTAGCGCGTATTGAAGCATTTGAACGATTAGCGGGATTGAAAGTCGATACGGATACACTTTTAGCCAATTCAAGATTTAAAGTGTTAACCGCAAAACAATTAGTCGATCTTGTCTTTGATACGCCAGAAGCTAGACAAGTTCCACTAGTCAAAAAATATATTGATCAATATCCAAGTGAACAAGAAGCAAGAGAAGCTTGTATTCAAGAATGTTTTGGTAAAGGCGGTCCATGCGAAGTGCCTGCTGAATATCCAAGTGCAACAAAAGTCATCGAGGCAATTCATAAAGCTGGAGGAATGGCAATTCTTGCCGGTTGGCATATTTCGCAATTATCCAATGAAACGATCGATACGATTTTGGATCATGGAATTGATGGATTTGAAGCATTTGTTCCCAATAACTCCAAACGCGAACAAGCCTTTTTGATCTCACTAGCTACAGAAGAAAAAGTCTTTATTACCAGTGGCAGTGACTATCATGGAACGAGAATTCCTGAGCGCCATTTAGGTGTTACAGGAGCAAGCGCAAAAGCAGATCAAATCGTTTCGGTGTTTACAAGCGCCCTCAATTAAAGAAAATCAAAAATAGAAATCATCTAAAAGTCGCTATTTTCAAGCGACTTTTTTTCTCGCCGCCTTTGAACAAGCTGAAATTTTTTGAACATGGCAAAGATGTGCTACACTTTCTAATAGACTCTTTTTCAATCAATAAAAATTACCCGAAAACAATTGATGAAGAGAATGATCGAAATGAAATAAATTGAATAAACAAAATAGAAAGATAGAGGTGTTTGTATGGAAAATAAAGGACCTTATTTCCTGACCACTGCGATTGCCTACACATCTGGCAAACCACATATCGGGAATACCTATGAAATTATTTTAAGTGATGCATTAGCCCGTTTCAAAAGAATGGAAGGCTATGATGTGTTCTTCCAAACTGGAACGGATGAACACGGACAAAAAATCGAAGAAAAAGCACTGGCTGCTGGGGTAACTCCTCAAGAATTTGTCGATAACGTTGCCGGCATGGTAAGAAGCAACTTCGATTTAATGAATACCTCTTATGACTACTTCGTACGTACAACAGATGAACAGCACGTTAAAACGGTTCAAAAAATCTTTAAACGTCTTTATGACCAAGGAGATATTTATTTAGGCGAATACGAAGGTTGGTACTGCAAACCTTGCGAATCGTTCTGGACAGAATCCCAATTAGTCGATGGTAATTGCCCAGACTGCGGACGTCCTGTAACAAAAGCAAAAGAAGAAGCATTCTTCTTCAATATGCAAAAATATGCGGATCGTTTAATGAAGTATATCGATGAACATCCAGACTTCATCCAACCAGAAAGCCGCAAAAACGAAATGGTTAATAACTTCTTGAAAAAAGGATTATTAGACCTTTGCGTATCCCGTACTTCTTTTAGCTGGGGTATTCCTGTAGACTTCGCACCAAAACACGTTGTTTACGTATGGTTAGATGCTTTAACAAACTACATTACTTCAATTGGCTACGATCCAGATAAAACATTTGAAGAACAATCCGAACGCTTCAAATCGTTATGGCCAGCTACTCATATCATTGGAAAAGATATTTTACGTTTCCACACGATTTATTGGCCAATCTTCTTAATGGCATTAGATTTACCATTACCAAAAATGGTCTTTGCGCACCCATGGATGTTAGTGGGTGAAGGCAAAATGTCTAAATCCAAAGGCAATGTAATTTATGCAGAAGAACTCGTTGAACACTTTGGCGTCGATGCAGTTCGTTACTATTGCTTACACGAAATGCCATTTGCCCAAGATGGAACAATCACTTGGGATTTAGTCGTTGAACGCATCAACTCCGATCTTGCCAATGTATTAGGTAACTTATTATCGAGAACAATCTCGATGTCCAATAAATATTTCGATGGCAAAATCGAAAATCCAAATGTATGCGAACCAGTCGATGAAGAACTTAAACAAGTTGCCTTGGAAGCAGTCAAAGGTGCAGTCGCTTGCATGGATACATTCCAAGTCAGTGCTGCATTAGATGAAATCTTCAACTTGTTACGTCGTTCAAATAAATACATCGATGAAACAGAACCTTGGAAATTGGCAAAAGATCCAGAACAAGCTGCTCGTTTACAAACTGTTTTATATAACTTAATGGAAAGCTTACGCATCAGTGCAATTTTATTAGAAAGCTTCATGCCAGAAACAGCAGTAAAAATGCTCGATGCCCTCAATACACAACAGCGTTCTTTCGACTCTGTTCAAAGCTTTGGCAATTTAGAAACAGGAATCGAATGCGCAAAATCTGTGGAACCTTTATTCAAACGTATTGATCCAAAAGAATTTGCGGGCGAATCCGTCAAAGAAGAAAAGAAAGAAACAAAAAAAGCGGACAAGAAGAAAAAGAAAAAAGAGGAAAAACCAAAAGATCCAATTGCGATCGATGCCTTTGAAGCAATCAGCTTAAAAGCCGGAAAAGTATTAGAGGCAAAAGTGCATCCAGACGCAAAACGTCTGCTGATCGAAACTGTTGATCTTGGTGAAGAACAACCTCGTCAAATCGTTTCTGGAATTGCGCATAAATATGCACCAGAAGATTTAGTCGGCAAAACAGTTGTCGTTGTCGCAAACTTATTGCCAGCAGTACTTCGCGGCGTAGAAAGCCAAGGTATGATCCTTTGTACAGACGATGACAAAACTGGACCAAAAGTTGTCTTCTTGCCAGATGAAACAAAACCAGGAACAGTAATTCGTTAATGACACCAAAACAGCGCGTGATTTTAACCCAACTCCAGCTGACTGGATTAGGGATTATATTTCTCGGATTTGGAATTGCGTGGAAAGAGACATGGCTGATCATCTTTGGCGTTATTTTAGGTCTTTATGGATTAGCACGATTATTTGTTTTAAAAAAGTTGATGGATCAAAGTGAACAACAAGACACAAAAGGTCAAGATCGAACACAAGCCACGACAAAACAAACAAATGATCAAGATCAAGATGACAAAGAAGAATACGAGCGAGATGAATGGGAATCTAAACTTGAATCGTATTTAGAAAAACGATACGACAACAAGCACATTCGTTTTGATGATCTTCAAAACGAAACGAAATCCAATCTCAATAAACACGATCAATAAAGCGCAGGCACCCGAATGATGGGTGCCTTTTTTTTGATGGGCAAAAAGAAATTGGCGTTTCAAAGCCGCAAATTATGAAAGAGAAAATATAAATTATTTTCATGCTTTCGCTTTTGTCTTACAAAATACCAAAGAGAATACTCAAACGTTTGTGGGTAACCGTTTTGAAAGGAATAAGTAAAATAATCCATTTGTTTTACTTGCATAAAGGAGAAGCAAAGAAAAAGGAATGAGAATTTGCGCAGGTTAACTCAAAATGTTTTATAAAAATGTAAACGGTACCGTACATAAAGCGGATTAAGTAAAAAACGGAAGACTTTTAGTGCCAAAGACGAATTATGAGAAACATCGTCGAGGTAAAACATTAAGTGAAAAAATGGTTAAAAAAGTCGAATAGTCAAATTAATTTAGTGAAATTCTATGGAAAACGCTTGCAGAAAGTGTTGTTTTCGCTTTTTTACTATGCTATTATGCGCTTGTAAACAAAGCGCATGAGGCGCTGCTTAGTAAAGTGTTCGTTAAGAATCGATGCTAAGGTATTTAGAAAGGGTACAATATACAGTACTATGGAACTCAACAAATTATTTAAAGGCATGATGGCCGGTGCGATGGCACTCTCTTTAGCAGCTTGCGGCGGTGGAAATGATTCTTCTTCTACAGCAAGCACAGCAGGAACTGAAGGCGGCGAAGGCGAAGTTTCTGTATTCTATTACACATTCGGTGACGACTACATTTCTACAGTTCGTGCAGCATTAGATGCTAACTTAAAAGAAGCTGGTGTAGTATTCAACGACTACGATGGTGGTAACAACCAAACAACTCAAACTGAACAGATCCAAACAGCAATCTCCAAAGGATCCAAAATGCTCGTTGTAAACGTTGTTGATACTGCTTCTAAAGACGCAGCTAAAAACATCATCGAAATGGCTGAAGCAGCTGGTATCCCAGTAATCTTCTTCAACCGTTCTGTTGACGAAGACGTTATCACAGCATATGACAAAGCAGCATTCGTAGGTACTGACTATGAAATGGCTGGTAAAATGCAAGGCGACATGGTTGGTGATTTCTTAAACGCTAACTTTGAAGCAGTTGACTTAAACGGTGACGGAGAAATCTCCTACATCATGTTAAAAGGTCAAGAAGGAAACGCTGAAGCAGACGCTCGTACTCAATACGGTGTTGAAAATGCGAACGCTAAACTTGAAGCAGAAGGACACAAACCTCTTGCTTACTATAAAGCTGATGCTCCAACTAAATATGAATTGGATAAAGATGGTGCTTGGTCTTCCGCTCAAGGTACAGACATCATGCAGAACGCTCTGTCTCAATACAACGAAGACAATGGCGATATGATCGAATGCGTAATCGCTAACAACGATGGTATGGCTCTTGGTGCTATGTCTGCATTACAGAACGCTGGTTATAACACTGGTGAAGAAGGAAGCAAAGTTATCCCAATCTTCGGTGTAGACGCATTAGATGATGCTAAAAAAGCTATTGACGAAGGCAAAATGACTGGAACAATCAAACAAGATGGTGAAGGTATGGCTAACGCAATCTGCACAATGGTTCAAAACATGACTTCTGATAAAGACAAATTTGATTCTCTTGATGCAGCTAACGTAATCGGCACTTGGAGAATTAACATTCCTTATTCTGAATACAAAGCATCCTAGTTTAATAATTCGAAATTATTAAGTAGCCACGGATACTTACTTATCCGTGGCTACTTTTATAAGTATGATTCATGACGCAGCACTTTGTTGCGCGATCACTTGAAAAAAGGAAATAGAAAAAAAGAAAGGATTTTACATGGAAACAAATCAGGCGAAAAGTACTGCTTTAGGCGCTGCTGTAGGTCAAAAGAACACAACTGTTCATGACGAAGTCTGGAAAAAAGCTCACCCTGTAGTTCTTGAAATGAAGAACATCACGAAAGCTTTCCCTGGCGTAAAAGCTCTGGATGGTGTTTCCTTGAATGTCCGCGCTGGATCCGTTCACGCTCTTATGGGTGAAAACGGTGCTGGTAAATCTACACTGATGAAGTGTTTATTCGGGGTTTATTCAAAAGACGATGGAACGATCCTGTTCGACGGTAAGGAAATCGACTTCAAAAACTCTAAAGAAGCACTCGAAAATGGTGTAGCGATGGTGCATCAGGAGTTAAACCAAGCTTTAAAACGCAACGTTATGGATAACATTTGGCTTGGCCGTTATCCAACTCGTCACGGACTCGTTTCTGAAAAAGAAATGTACGACGGGACAAAAGCAGTATTCGATAAACTCGAAATCGACGTCAATCCAAAAACAGTCATGTCAACTATGCCTGTTGCTGAAAGACAGATGGTTGAAATTGCCAAGGCTGTTTCTTTCAACTCTAAAGTCATCGTATTTGACGAACCAACTTCCTCTTTAACAGAAGAAGAAGTTGAACACTTATTCAAAATTATCAACATGTTGCGCGACAACAATGTTGCGATTATCTACATCTCTCACAAAATGGACGAAATTCTTCGTATCTCCGATGAAATTACAGTCATGCGTGATGGTCAATGGGTTGCAACAGAAGTTGTTGAAAACATGGACATAAACAAGATCATCAAACTGATGGTTGGTCGTGAACTCACAAACCGTTTCCCACCAAAAGACAACACAGTAGAAAAAGAAATTTCTCTTGAAGTTGAAGGTCTAAGCGGATTGTATTCCAACTTACGTGATGTAACATTCAACGCACATAAAGGCGAAATCCTTGGTGTTGCTGGTCTGGATGGTGCAGGTCGTACTGAACTTTTAGAAACAATCTTTGGTTATGCGACTCGTAAAGATGGAACAATTAAATTGCACGGCAAAGAAGTTAAGATCAATAACCCACGACAAGCAGTAAAAAATGGCTTTGCCTTACTGACTGAAGAACGTCGTGCGACAGGTATCTTCGGAATTTTGGATATTCGTGCCAATACAACAATTGCGAATCTGAGAAACTACACGAAGATGGGTCTTCTTTCCGATGCGCAAATGAAAGCTGACACAGAATGGTCCATTAATGCGATGCGCATTAAAACACCAAGTCAACAAACTAAGATCTCTACATTATCAGGTGGTAACCAACAAAAAGTTATTCTTGGCCGTTGGTTATTAACAAAGCCTGAAATCTTACTTCTAGACGAGCCAACCCGTGGTATCGACGTTGGTGCGAAATACGAAATTTATGAATTGATCAGCAACCTTGCAAAACAAGGTAAAACGATCATGATGGTTTCTTCTGAAATGCCTGAATTATTAGGTGTTTGCAACCGAATTCTTGTCATGTCTGGCGGACGCCTCGCTGGAGAAGTCGATGCTGATAACACAAGCCAGGAAGAAATTATGACACTGGCTGCCAAGTACGTATAAGAGGAGAAAGAAAATGTCAGAAACTACAAAAGCGAAGAAACGCAACCGTGTTCAAATCTGGCTCGATGATTACAAACAAATGAACCAGAAAGATAAACGTCGTGCGATTTCTTCATTATTGTTGAACAACGCGATGTATATCATCATTCTGATTGCGGTTATTGTCATCGCAATTCAAGAACCAAAATATGTATCTGTTCGTTCTCTCGTTAACATTATTAACTTAACTGCTGCTAAACTGCCAATCGCATTAGGTATTGGTGGATGTATCGTATTAACAGGTACAGATATTTCGGCTGGACGTATGGTTGGTCTTGCTGCCGTAATCATTGCGTCTATGTCTATTACAGATAACCGTATTTTCCCAGGTTTGGAACCATTACCAATTATCGTTCCATTACTGGCTGCTATGGCTGTCTGCGCATTAATCGGTTTTGTCAACGGGTTCTCCGTCGCAAAATTTAAGCTTCACCCATTTATCGTAACTTTAGCTACTCAGCTGATTACTTACGGTATTATCTTGATTTACTTAAAATTAGGTACAAACAACGGTCAGACTCTTTCTGGATTTGACCCAACATACAGAAACATCGTTAACGGAACTATGTTCACAATCGGTGGTGCAATCGTTCCATTCTATGTTCTTTATGCAATCATCTTAGTCGTATTGATGTGGGTGATCTGGAACAAAACTACATTCGGTAAAAACATGTTTGCGGTTGGTTCTAACGAAGAAGCTGCTACAGTATCTGGTGTAAACGTATCCCGTACAATCATCATGGTATTCGTACTTGCTGCAATTATGTACTCTTTAACAGGCTTTATCGATGGTGCTCGTATCGCATCCGTTAACGCCAACACAGGTTTCAACTACGAATGTGACGCCATCGCTGCTTGCGTAATCGGTGGTGTATCCTTCGTCGGTGGTACTGGACGTATCTCCGGTATCGTAATCGGTGTATTGCTGCTTCAAATCATCTTTACTGGTTTAAGCTACATGGCTGTTGACCAGAACTACATTTATGTAATCAAAGGTATTATCATCCTCGTTGCCTGCGCAATTGACATGAGAAAATACCTCACGAAGAAATAGAAACGTTCTTCAATATTATTTTGACCTAACTTATAGGTATATGACCCTTTCTAGCAACAGTCTGCACTCCATTGGATGCAGGCTGTTGTTTTTTAGATGAGATGAATTCCAAGCCAACTTTAACAAGAGATCTTATTTTTGAAGTAAAATACTAATCAATAAAAGGAAGTAAGATGTATGACGGATTTTGAAAATCAACCTAAAAACCAAGAAACAGAACAACCAGAAAATGATGGCGGTCTGTATAAAAATCTCAATATTTCTGTGCGTTCATTATCGATTGCGATTATCGTTGGTATTGCGCTAATTGCCGGACTCATGTTTTTTGGATCGAAAAATGGCGGCTATACAGTCAGCTATGATTCCCGGGGCGGAAGTGATGTGCAATCGCAAGTTTATCAATATCAAGAAGAACTCGTTTTGCCTCAAGAACCAACGCGCGAAGGCTATACGTTTACTGGATGGTATCTCGATCAAGAAGCTAAAGTGCCAATTGAATTGCCAGTTCTAGTCGAAGGATCAACTCAGTATTATGCCGGTTGGCAAGAAAAGTAATTTGAATCCATTTTTGCGATAAACAAGGTGTTTTTGAAAACTTTTGGAAATAATGGAAATAGTTTGGTTTTGTACATTTGAGCGAAAAAAGAACGATTTTTTTCGCGTGCGAAATAATGGTAAATAATTTCACAATAGCTTGCACAAAAGGTGAGTTTTGTGTATTGTGTTTTAGGTCGTTTGATTTATAATCACGAATAGATATCAAGAGCAGGCGAGAGACTCGGCTCAATGACCCTGCACCAACCTCTAAAACATCAGTTTAGAAAGGTGGTCCAGCCGCGGACGATACGAAGTCGCTTGAATGAGATTCCAGCATACTTCGGTATGCTTTTTTTATTATCGTCCAGACACAAGGAGGAAATATGAAAAACTATATTTTTACTAGTGAATCTGTAACAGAAGGTCATCCAGATAAAATCTGTGACCAAATCGCAGACACAATTGTCGATGCCGCATTAAGCCAAGATCCATATTCTAATATGGCTGTCGAAGCTACAATCAAAGATGATTTCATCTTGGTTTATGGTGAAGCAAACACAAAAGCAACGATCGACTATGCTCAGATCGCAAAAGATGTATTAAAGAAAATCGGATATCCAGAAGAATATCACGTAACAGTTGTTGTGAACCAACAATCTCCAGAAATCCACAATGCCGTAAACCGTGACGAAAACGGGAAACGTGTCGTTACTGCAGGGGACCAAGGAATTATGTTTGGTTATGCATCCAACGAAACACCAGAATTATTACCAGCGCCAATTTTCTATGCGCACACATTAAGCCGTCAGTTAACTAAAGTAAGAAGAGAACATCCAGATCTTTTAAAACCAGATGGAAAAACACAAGTTTCCGTTGAATATAAAGATGACAAACCAGTTCGTATCGATACAATCGTTGTTTCTACTCAACATTCAAAAGATATTACTCAAGAAGAATTGAAAAAAATGATTCGCGAACAAGTTATCGATCCAGTTATTCCAGCTGAAATGTTAGATGAAAATACAAAATTCTTCATCAACCCAAGTGGGTCTTTCGTAGTCGGTGGATCTTTCGGTGACTCTGGAACAACAGGACGCAAAATCGTTTGCGATACTTATGGTGGAATGGGCCGCATCGGAGGCGGATGCTTCTCCTCTAAAGACCCAACAAAAGTAGACCGTTCGGCTGCATATTATTCTCGCTGGGTCGCAAAAAACTTAGTTGCGAACAACTATTGCGATAAAGCGGAAGTTGAAGTTTCTTATGCGATCGGTATGGCACAGCCAATTTCCATTTGCGTAGATACTTTCGGTACAGGAAAAATCAGCGATGAAGAAATCTTAGAAGTTGTTAAACACAACTTCAATTTCGAAGTTGGCAACATCTTAGATGAATTAGATTTAAGACGTCCAATCTATGCCCGCACAACAAATTATGGTCATTTTGGCGACCCAGAATTACCATGGGAAAAAATCATTGAATTAAAACCTGTAAAATAAATGAAATGAAAATAACCGGATGATGACTGATGTTGATGCAGTCATCATCCGGCTTTCTTTTTGTATGACAATATCGTTGTTTATTTCGCCCAGCGCGGATCTTGTAAATCGACAGGTTGTTCATTGAACGTTGCAGAAATTAAATCATCACCTAAATAATTGAGTTCCATATAAAACAAAGGTAGATCTTGGTTCATATAATACATAAAGATGCGATCGCCTTGCCAAAGATTTAATGACGAGATTTGATCTTGATCGATCCAAACTAATTCACCTTCATCGCAATCTTTCATTTCTCCAGACCATTTACCGCCACAATATAAAAACATCAATTCGCTAAAGAGCGGATCCTCTTCGTGCTTGCGAAAGTTAAATGTGATGACAGCTTTCAATGTTGGATTGTCCCATGTTAATCCTGTTTCTTCTTTGCATTCACGCTGCATGCAGCCAAGAACGGTTTCGCCATTTTCTAACTTGCCGCCAATACCAATCCATTTATCTTGATTGATATCATTTTTCTTGCTTGTGCGATGTAACATCAAAATTTGATTGTCTTTGGATAAATAACCGAGCGTTGTTACTAACATATTGATCACCTGTTTTCTGTTCAAAGTGTAGACGACATTTGGCAATTTTAAAATGCCAAAATCAAATCGAACAAACAAAAGAGAAGAAAAATATGCTGGATTTTAGCAAACTTTCGTTTTATAATCTCCCTCATTTCAAATTTATCTCCATCATTTCATCATCAAATGATGGAGATTTTAACAGGTATGATGGAGATAGACTCTCCACATCCACGGAAACTATACTCACTTCGGAAAGGTTTTTGTGTCAATAATTCCTATGTAAAGGCAATCCGCAGTTACGCCTGTTCTGGATTATACCGGCTCATTGTCCTCATCCTCAATATCATCTACATAATCAGCATCGGGATCAGGTTTGGCAGCTTCTTTTTTCTTTTTCTTCTCCTGGATTTTTTTGGAGGCGAAGAACCCCCCCACATGCCCTCAACGTAAGAAGGGCGATAACTGCGGAACCATATTAACCTTGGGTTTTTCGGCTCCTCAGGCTCCTTTTCAGAAGTTTTTTTTCAGCTACCGCTTCTTCCTTTGCTGCATTTTCATCGACATAAGCAAATGCGGTTATGGAAAAAACACAAAAGCACATTACATTCGCCAAAATTCCAACACTCAATCTCTTAAACTTCATCTTGCATATCCCCCCTCATTCATAGAATCGATTGCTTCTGACTTTGGAACCATATCCGCAGCAAACATACGAAGCAGTTCAGAGAGATGATCCGGATTCAACCGAATTATTAATTTGTGAATCTCGGAGTTTTCTTCCTCACGGTATCTGCGTTCCAAGTCCTTTAACTTAGCATCCCATTCGGCCTTTTTCTTTCGAACTTTCGCAAGCTCAGCACCCAGTTTGTCTAACTTTGCACTCATTTACATCCTCCTCATCTGACTCTGCCGAAGCAGAAAAAGTGTTGTTACCAATAATTCGATTCAATAGACGCATAGGAAATTGGGTTTCCACAATGAATCATCATTCCATTTCCCACATAAATTGTCATAAACAAAAATCGTTATCGATCAACGCCCCATTAGTTGGAACTCCCAGCTAATGGGGTTTTATTAGTGTGCCGGGCATGGCACACTCCTTGCTGGTGAAAGACCAGTCGCAATTATC
>JAUMZN010000120.1 GCA_030528085.1 Erysipelotrichaceae bacterium
GAGATAAAATCAATCCAAGATTAGCAGTATTTTTCCTTGAAAAGTTTAGGTTATTATGTATGGCATGGCGAGCGAACAATCCGTTCGTGATTTATTTATGGCGGGTGTTGTTCCGGGCTTTTTGATTGCGGCACTGCTCATGCTTTATGCGATTTATTATTGTAAAAAACATGGGGAAGATCGCCAAAAAATCGATGCGGAAGTCAAAGTGCTTCACGATAAAGGATTTCTTCGCGTATTTAAAGAAAGTTTCTTTGCTTTATTATCCCCAGTGATTATTCTTGGATGCATTTATACAGGAATTGCTAGTCCGACGGAATCAGCAGTTGTGTCTGTATTCTATGCATTAATTGTCAGCATGTTTGTATATAAAACAATCACAATTAAGTCGATTCCTTCTTTGCTTGTTGAATCGTTAAAAACATATACGCCAATTTTATTTATTTTGGCCGCTTCAACTGCCTTTAGCCGTGTATTAACTTTATTGCATGTACCACAACTCGTTTCTTCATTGATTATGGATAACTTCTCTAATCCAGTCGTGATTTTGCTCATTATCAATTTGTTCTTATTGATCGTGGGTATGGTTATGGATACAACACCAGCAATTTTAATTTTGACACCAATTTTATTGCCTATTGTTGAAGCGATTGGTGTAGAACCAATCCAATTTGGGGTGATCATGGTTGTCAACTTAGCGATCGGGTTTGTTACGCCACCAATTGGCGTCAACTTGTTTGTTGCAAGTTCATTAACCAATGTGTCTTTAATGAAGATTTCAAAACAATCAATGCCAATGATTGGCTTGTTTTTAATCGCATTAATGTGCATCACATTTATACCGGCAATTTCGCTTTGCTTGATTTAGGAGGAATATGGATATGAACAAAAGATTATTCAATTTCTTTTCGAAAGTGACAATGTGCGCCATTGTCAGTCTAACTACGCTAAGCGGATGCCAAAAAAGTGAGTCGCAAACGTTTGCTTGGCCTTTAGCAACTGCATCACCAGAAAATACAGTTACACAAATCTATGCCGAAGAATTTGCCAAAGAAGTAGAGCAGTTAAGTGATGGAAGAATGAAAATCGAAGTTTTTCCAAACTCGACACTCGGTGGGGATCGCGACTTATTAGAATCTTGTGCCGATGGTGATATTCCGTTTGTTGTTCAAAATACGGCACCACAAGTTGCGTTCATGCAAGATCTTGCTGTATTTGATTTACCATGTCTATTCGAATCGATTGATGAGTTAAGAATGCGAATCGACGATCCTAACTTTTCTTCGATCGTTTCAGATACATATACAAATGGCGGGTATCATTTACTCGGGATTGCCGATCAAGGATTTAGAGTCATGTCCACCAACAAAAAAGTCAGCACATTAAATGATTTTAAAGGACAAAAGATCAGAACGATGGAAAATCCTTATCATTTGGCGTTCTGGAAGGGGTTAGGGGCTGCACCAACTCCAATGAGCTTTTCCGAGGTCTATATTGGCTTGCAACAAAATTCAATTGATGCGCAAGAAAACCCATATGAAGTTATCGTTTCCAATCGTTTGTATGAACAACAAGACTACGTGGTTGAAACGAATCACTTGCCTCATCTCATTACTTTGATTGTCAACGACGATTTCTATCAAAATTTATCATTAGAAGATCGCAAGATCATGGATGAAGCTGCAAAGAAAGCAACGCTTGTTGCTCGGCAAAAATCAGATGAGCGCATTTCTGAAAAGATTGCAGAAATTGAAAAGAGCGGAACAGAAATTGTTAAAGTTTCTCCAGAATTGAATGCAGAAATACAAGAAGCTTCAAGTGGAGTATACTCCTCAATCCAAAATGCGATCGATCCAAAAATTTATCAGGCGTATACTCAAGGAAATTTAAAGTAATTGAGCAGCAACACGGGATCGCATGATTCCGTGTTTATTGATTGTTGATTTTATTTGACGGTAAAATATAGGAAAGTAATAGCTGAGAGTGATCTCAACTTCTCGGAAAAAAAGTGTATGAAAACTCGAAAAATGACAG
>JAUMZN010000037.1 GCA_030528085.1 Erysipelotrichaceae bacterium
CTTCGATTTTCCATTCGGTTTTAGCGAACTGCCGCGAAGCGGCTTGGTACAAAAACAAGTGTCTTTCAAAAACTGATGCATAGCGGATTTTGATCAAAATAAAATCGAGCATCTCATGATGATCATGCCAAAACAAAAGGGACATCCAAAGATGTCCCCTTATGTCATCATCAATATGAGTGATTAAAATGTTGATTAACTATTTTGTTAATTTAGAAGCAGCTGCTTCGTCAACGATTACAACGCAGTCTGGGTGGTTTTGAAGTACGGAAGCTGGGCAATCAGTGCTCAGTGGTCCTTCGATCATTGCTTTAACTGCGTCTGCTTTGTCTTCACCGTTAGCGATTAAAAGAATTTTCTTCGCATCCATAACAGTTCCGATACCTTGGGAAATAGCATGTGTTGGAACTTTGTTGATGTCGTTGTCGAAGAAACGTTTATTAGCATCACGTGTGCTTTCTGTTAATTCAACGATGTGTGTTCTTTCAGCAAATGGAGTACCTGGTTCGTTGAAACCGATATGTCCGTTACGTCCGATACCTAATAATTGGATATCTACGCCTTTAACTGCATCATCGTATTCTTTAGCAGCTTCAGCTGTGTTTCCATAAGGTACATGAGTGTTTTCTGGATTGATGTCCACGTGGCTGAATAATTGTTCGTTCATGAATGTGTAGTAAGATTGTGGATCGTTACGATCGATGTCTACATATTCATCAAGGTTGTAAGTTACAACATCTTTGTAGGAAGTTCCGTTCTTTTTGTGGTCAGCAACCATTTCAGCATAAAGTCCAACTGGGGAGCTTCCAGTAGCAAGTCCTAATACAACATCTTTTTTGCTGTCGAGGACTTCTTTCATAACTTTGAATGCTTCTTTAGACAGTTCGTTATAGTCTTTAGTGATAATTAATTTCATGATTGATCTCCCTCTATCTATCTTCTTTATTATATCGCAATATAATTTAGAAAAGATATTCAGATTTATGTTTTAATAACTATTTCTGTGCAATTTTTGCTACTCAGAATTTTTGCTCAAAACACATCTGATTTTTTCGTCGCTTAGATTGATGTTTAATTTGTGTTCTTGACTATCGACTTATTTTTTTAAAGATTTTAAAAGTTCGATCATCTGTAATGCAACGATTTTAACTGTTTCTGCACTCATCAGTTGGTCTTCAGCATGCATTAAAAGAAGGTTAACTTGAGTTGGTTCACCACTTGCTTCTTTTGTGATCAATTCACCATGAGCTTGGTGAGCTTTAACGAATTCGTCTTCGCCTTCTTTAATTAATGCTTCTGCTCTTTCGATGTCACCTTTAATAGCAACTTCCATAGCTTCGATGTAATTGCTTCTCGCTGTACCTACAGCTGCAATAATCTGAAAGCTGATTAATTCTAAACCATCCATTTAAATATCCTCCAATTCGATAAATGTATTATATATCATTTTTATTTATTTTAATGATTTCAAACGCTTGAATGATGATTTCCATTCTTCGTTTTTTTCGGTCTTGCCGTCTGCTCGATCAATTTGATTGTTAGTTTTCTTTTAATGGAGCAGTACGTGTTTTCATGTAGTTATCGAGCCATTCTTGACTTGCAAGTTCATGAACGCATTTGCCGTCGATGTTTTTAACAAGATATACAGCTGGTTCTTCGTTTTCGCGAGCTACCGCAAAAGAGAATCCTTCGATATTTGTTGCAACACCGTATTCACCTTTGTTGTTCAAAGCAACAACACTTAAATCGCCTGCTTTTCCACGTTTTGCTTTTAATTCAGCATCGAGGTTGTTGACTGCGATTTCGCAAGCTTCTTGTGGGTGATGACCTTCTTTCATCAAACGAACGATTTCATAGGAAATGCATCCTTTCATTAAGTCTTCACCTAAACCAGTAGCACTTGCGCCACCAATAGCAGAATCAGCATAGAAGCCGCTTCCGATAATTGGGGAGTCGCCAACACGGCCTTTTTTCTTCATGAACAATCCACTTGTAGAAGTTCCGACAACAATTTTTCCTGCTTTATCTAATGAAACAACACCAACAGTATCATGGCCAATATATGGACGAAGTTCTTGTTGTTGTTCTTTTACACGGTTGCGATAGTGGATTTTAGCACGATCGGAAAGCATATTTTTTCTTTCGAATCCTTCTTTGTGTGCGAATTTTTCTGCACCTTCAGCCACTAATACGCAGTTTACAGATTCTTTAGATAAACGTCTTGCAACGCTGATTGGGTTTGCGAAGTCTTTAATTGCTGCAACAGCACCAACGTCCATTGTGTCGCCGTCCATGTAAGCTGCATCCAATTCAACTTCCATTTCTTCGTTTGGAAGACCACCATATCCTACAGATTTGTAATATGGAAAATCCTCAATGTCTTGAATTGCTTTTTCTAACGCATCTCCTGCAGAAGCGTTATTTTCAAGCATTTCTCCACCGGCAGTAATACCTTCAAGCGCCATTCGCCAAGTTGCAATCATTGCCCACATTGTCAATTCCTCCTATCTCGTTTTGATGTTTTGACATCTTCTTGTGACAATAAAATCTTAAATGTTTAGACTAACACTCTGTATCAAAGTGTTTCCTAAATCGAGGAAATCGATCGTCTCTTCTCAAAAATCAGTGCAAGTTTTTTTGATTCTTCCATTGAGTGGGAAAATCATTCGCCATGCCAATCTGTTCAATCTTCCAGATCAACAAGACATGAATTGTGTATAGAAAATTAAACTCCATTTGATATTTACATAGAAACGATGATTTGCTTTAAACACTTACATTATAAAATTTATTCGTCTGTTTTTATAGGTTGTCGCTTCCTAGATTTAGGAAGCGGAACAAAGAACCTTGTCCTTTTATAAAGCGTTCTTTGCGATTTAAAAAACGTGCATCGTTTTTATATTTAGAAAAAAGGTGTCATCAAATCACATGACGACACCTTTAAAAATCACTTCATTTTAACTTGATATTCAATCTTGAACGACAAAGCTATGAAATTTATTTATCTGTTTTCGACCATGGTTCAATGGTTTTATCCATTTGACATAAGCGATAAAGCGTCCAAGCATATACCTTTGCACAAGTGACTAAATCATCGATGTCCATCCATTCGTTAGGCTGATGGGCGATTCCATTTTGTCCTGGGAAACTTGGTCCGTAAGGAATGATTGTTTGACATACATGCGCATATGTTCCACCTGTTGTTGTTGTAGGTTTAACATATCCACCCATAGCTTCTGCATAAGCATCGCTAATCGTATTGACTAACCAGCAATCACGTTCATGTAATACAACAGGACTATTGGAAATCACTTCGACTTTCATATCTCCTGCTTTTGCTTTGATTTTTTCGATTACTTCATCGATATCGCAAGTAGGATAGCTTAATGAGAAGCGAATTCCTAAATCATCGCCATCATCGATCAGCTGTTTTCCACGGATAATCATTTCACCAAAGTGTTCATCTTTGTAGTTAATGCCTAAACGGTCACCATTTGGTTTTGCGTTCATGAAGTATTCATTGATAAATGGAACCGCAACTTTTTTTTTACCTGTTACAGCAATGACAGCACGTCCTCTTTCCCCATAAATTGCTGGGAATTTATTGTCTGGAGTAAATCCCATCAATGGCGCTTTTTCGTGCTCAAGGTAGTAACGGCAGTCTGCCATACCTGTTTCTTCATTTGTACCGAAGATCACACGAATTGGAATATTTGGTTCAATTCCTAATTTTTTCAGTGCTAACATGCCATAGAACGCAGAGAATAAAGGTCCTTTATTGTCGAGTGCACCACGGCCCCAAATGCGGTTGTCTGCTATTGTTGCGGAGAATGGTGGATAAATCCAGCCATCGCCTACTTCAACAACATCAAGGTGTCCCATGACACCGATGTAGTTTTCGCCTTCACCAAATTGAGCGTAACCCATGTATCCATCAACGTTTTTCACACTTAAACCTTCACGTTTGGAAATTTCAAGTGCTTTTGTTAATGCATTGTTTACGCCTTGTCCAAATGGCATACCTTCTTGAGGTTCACCACGCTGCGAGTCAATTTGAACCATGTCGCAGATATCTTGAATCATCTGATCTTTTAATTCATCGATTTTTGCAAAAATTTTCTCTTTCATTTCGCATTCTCCTAGCTAATCAGTGTTTCGTAAATTTCGTCATCCATTTCTTCGATAATTTTAGTTAATAAATCCACACAAGCTTTAACATCATCTTCATGAATAATCGATTGATTCGTATGCATATAACGAATAGGAATCGATAAAGTCATGTTGACGATACCTTCAAAGCTCTTATGAATATTTCCCGAATCTGTTCCACCATCTGCGAAAACTGCATATTGGAATGGAATTCCTTCTCTTTTACATACATTTTCGACGTAGCGGATCAATGGACGAGAAGCAATAGTATTTGAGTCAATCATCGAGAGCACAACACCGCCACCTAAACGGTTGCAGTTTTTGTTCATTGGTGTGTCTCCAGCAAGCGTTGTATCAATCGCAAATGCTAAATCTGGATGCATGACATCAGTCGCTGTACGCGCTCCTCTTAGCCCTGGCTCTTCTTGCGCAGTTGCCGCAAAGGACAAAGGCGCATGCGTTTTATTTTTTAAGCGTTCAAGAATATAAAGACCAATCGCGCAGCTCACGCGGTTATCTAATGCTTTTCCGGCAATATATTTTGGATTGTTCATTCTGCGAAGTTCAGTATCTGGAGCAACCATGTCACCGATCTGAATGCCAAGATCTAAAACTTCCTGACGGCTTGCGACACCTAAATCGAGATAAACGTCGTTGATATCTACAGTTTTAGAACGGATTTCTTGAGGCAGACCATGAGTCGCCATACTGCCGATAAAGCCTTTGACTTCTTTCCCTTCCTGCGTCACAACTGTGAAATTATGTCCTAATAACATGTGTGACCACCAGCTGCCCACAGGTGTCAGTTTTAAGAAGCCATTTTCATCAATGTCGCGAACAAAGAAACCAACTTCATCTGCGTGGGTCGCAATCATAATTTTTGGTCCTTTGTTGTCGTAACATTTTGTTCCAATTACAGAACCTAATCCATCATGTCGAACATCATCGACTAGACCCTGCATTTTTTCTTCGATAATGCCGCAGACTGTTTCTTCACAAGAAGAAATCCCTTTAGCATCCGAAAGACTTTTCAAAATGCTTAAATCAATCATAGTTCACACCATATCCAAATTCTTCGATTTTAGCGCTGTTCAACGATAAAATGTATTGCACTGTCTTTTCAACTAAATCATCAAAATCGGACAGACTTGCTGTTACTCTAGGTCCGCCCATATGATTCATTGCAACACCTAAAGAAAGTGAAGGTGTTCCTTTTAAAGTTTTGTGAATGAAGGAGCCATCATTGCCATAGAAACCGATTGCTTTTTGAACATTGAATGTATTTGTGAAATCATTCAACAGACGTTTTCCTGGCAGCATTTGTTTGTCGTAAACACCGACGCACATGCCATTGCCGCGTGTGATTTTTGGTGATGATTTAGCTGCATCAAATCCACATAAAACAAGTGCACTGTCTGGTTGAACAACGTAAGTTGCTGTTTTTGTTCCACGCCAACCAACAACGGATTGCGCGATTCCGCCCATTGCCACGTTGAAATCTAAATCATGTCCAGCGAGTCTTTCGCTGATTTCGATAATAGCTTCTAACATCATACGAGTATTTAATTGTTTACCCATTACGACGTCGCTGCCGAGTTTTTCACATTCGCTAGCAAAAGAAACAAGGTCACCGATTGTGAATACTTCTTTTGCTTCTTCTAATGTCATACCCATATCTAATACGAGCATGTCCATTTTAATTGCTGCAGATGGTTCTTCCATAAAGCGTACTTTGTTGCAAGCAACGACACCGCTGTATGCTTTGTGGTCTCTTGTATAAACTAAGACTTTTTGATGAAGAAGACTTGCTGCAGAAATTCCTTCTAATGCGACAAACTTCAATGTTCCATCACTTTCATAGTCGCTGACCATAAGCCCTAATTCATCAAGGCTTGTTGCAACCATCAGTGTTTTCGCATTTGGATTGCTGCTCTTTTTAACACAGAATAAGGATCCCAAACGATCTTTAACCCATTCGTCGCCAACTAATCCATTTTTTAGAATGTCTTTAACGTCATTTTCTTCTCCACTTACGCCCATCGCTTGGCATAAGGAAGCAAGTCTTTCAAAACTGTTTTTTTCCATGAGTAGCCTTTCTAAAAAAGCCAGCCTTTCGGCTGGCTTAATTTTTAATAGCAATATTTGTTTTTTACTTCTTCGAATTTTTCTGGATGATTTACACTTGCATCAATCAATTCGCAAAGATTTTCGAGTGAATCTTTTAATCCAGTACCGCCTTTTTTAGGCATTTTTACGATAGGAGTTTTTGTACGATATGCTTCAATAGTTGCCGAATTTTCTTGAGACATCATCGCACAAGCTTTAATATCAGTGTTTTCTAGAATTGAAGTGGCACACATAGCGCACATTTCAGAATATTCTGGAAAGTTGAATCCTGGACCGCAAACTACGAAGTCTGGGCTCAGTTTTTTCGCCATCGCTGTCATTTTTTTAACTACTTCTTCTTGATGATCTTTGAAGTATTCAACTCCACAATAAAGTGTAGCAATAACAGTTCCGCCGATTTTATTGAAGTGAGGTGCTAACATCTCACCTGTTCCGATCATTCCTTTTTTAGCAGTTAATTCGCAATTTGGATTGCTTTTTCCGCCTGCACCAGCAAGACCGGAATCAAAGATTAAAAGTAATTTCATAATTAGTCGAATGATAAGTCATCGAATGACAGATCATCGAGGTCATCCGTTTCATCAGATTGTACAGCTTCTTCAGCCAAGTATTTTTTATCAAGCATTTTTAAGAATGGATAGTAGATGAGCATATCCATTACTAACTGAGCTAACTGGAATACAGAAGCTACAAGTGAACCAGTTACTAACCAACCAGAGAATAAGATTGGCATTGTCCATGGTAACTGAACACCGGAAGTGATTGGAAGGATTCCAACATTAGTTGCAATAGTTGCAAGAGCTGTATTCAATACAGGCACTAAGATAAATGGCAGAGCCATGATTGGGTTTAATACGATTGGTAAACCGAAGATAATTGGTTCGTTGATACCAAAGATTGCAGCTGGTAAAGAAAGTCTTCCGAGCTGTTTAATACGAGCGGATTTACCTAAGAATGCCATCATGATAACGAGACCTAAAGTAGATCCACCACCACCGTAGTTACAGAAGAAGTCAGAGAATCCAGCTGTAAAGATGTTAGTCATTTCAAGACCAGCTTTAGCTGCGTCAAGGTTTTCTTGAGTTAATACTTTATGGATTGGGCCAAATACTGTATTTGTAACAGCTGGTCCGTTGATTCCGAAGAACCAGAATAAAGTAGATAAGAATTGGTAAATAACTTCGAATAAGTTGCTTCGTCCAATACCAACAAGTGGTGCCTGAAGAATTTCATAAATGAAGTTATGTGCAAATTCATAAGAAGTATTTGCGAAAATACCATGAATGATTGCAAAAGTAGTCATTGCGAATGCAGCAGGAATCAAAGCAGCAAATGAATCCATAACTGCAGGTGGTACACCATCTGGAAGTTTGATGACTAATTTTTTCTTCATCGCCCAAGCAAAAATTTGTACAGAAACAATCGCAGTGATCATACCTAAGAACATACCAGCTGTTCCTAAGTTACCGAAACTGAAACCAGCAAATGCTTTACCAGCTTCGTTAACATAGTCTGGATGTGTTTTTGGAGTAACGATTAAGAAGCAAGTTAATGCAACAACAGCACCAGCCATTTTATCTACGCCTTGTTCACGAGCGTAAGCATAACCGATACCGAGAAGACCTGTTAATGCAACTACATCGAATGTAGAAGAAGTAACAGCTTCTAAATAAACTTCCCATCCTTCACCAGCAAAGCTAGCAATAAATTCAGACCAACCATCGATTGGAAAGTTTGCAATCAGTAAGAAGATAGAACCTACGATTGTCATTGGAACGGTTATTAAGAAACCGTCACGAATAGCAGTTAACACCTTGTTTTTAGAAAGCGCGTCGGCAATAGGAGTTAACGCTTTTTCTAACTTGTCAAACATCTTTTATTTCCCTTCGTTTTCTTTCATTTTCTTAATTGCCATTTTAAGAACACGTTCACCATTCATTGCACCGTAGTCAGCACTATCGATAACAAAGATAGGTTTTCCTAAATGAGCATATTTTTCGACAACTTTACCGTACAGGTGTTTAACCTGAGGACCTAAGCAGATGCAGTCAGGATTAAACTCAGCGATAATTGTGTCCATTTTAGAGTCTGGAAATGCTTTTACTTCGATTGGCAGCTTATGCTGATCGGCAACTTTTTGCATTTTGCTTGCCAGTAGAGAAGTAGACATTCCAGCATTACAGAATAAGTAAACTCTACGCATTGTAATTTCCTCCTTGTTGATTAGAGTATATCAGATAAAACAAGTAAACGTTTTCAACTTTCTTCCTAATATGAGGAAATTAGAGTGCTCCATTTCCCACCACATGGATATCCTTGACGTAAGTTTTAGAAATCTTATCGTGCAAAGTTTGGCTGTGCTTTTTGTCACGAAGTGCCATCAGCATTGAGATCACTGAAATCACGACGATTGGACCACTCAGAAGTAAATCCATTGTTCCATTATCCAATGGCAAGAACTTCGTCAGTAACATTGTCTTGAATGCAGAAGTTAAGAAATAGAATGTTCCTTCTAGTAATAAACATCCAACAACAAAGCGGAAAAGCAATGTCTTTGGTGCTACTTCTTGATCATCTAAATCTACAACTTTCAACTGCATTACATGCAGCATCAATGTTTGACCTTTCCAAATTTTTGCAGGTACATACACGTAATAAAATAAAAAGATCAGTGTAAGTATTCCAAGAGTGATCAAAGCTTGTGGGGTTGTCATATTTTCGAACCCGTATTGAACTTCAATCTGTCCTTGGTTGAAAAACCCGTAACATAAGGAAATAGCGATATTGGCAAGTATTCCTGATAAATACCAGTCAAATCCAAAAGCGAAAAGACGCTTCACAAAGTAACCAGCTCTTGACTGTTTTGCCTTAGCAGCTGCCTGCTTTGTTTTTCTTCCTTGTTTCATAAAATACCTCCATTCATTCATATTCTACTGAATCGTCACAGCAATGCGCTTGAATACGCTTCCTAATATTGGGAAACCGCTTACTAGATAATCTATCACAGTCTTTCCCATTCAAAAAACGTTTATTTTTGAATAAAATAGGCTATATTTTTAAATCCTAAACAAACAAAATTCTAATCATCCAATCAATATTTTGTCGTTTTTGTGCACTTTTTTTACCGCCAAATCAGACATAAATACTTTCAAATATTGCTGTTCTGCAACGAAAAACGAAATAAAACCTCCTAAACCAGCATGAAAATTCATACGGTTTAAGAGGTTCGTTTCGTTTAAAACTTAATCTCAATTTGGTCTGTATAATCTAGAACGATTCATTTTGATCGCGATCACGGTTGAAATTGTATTTTATGATTCCTTATATTATGCAAATCCAATTTTAGACTACGTATTTATTCGCGCCATAATATAAGGATGTATTCAATCGCATCGAAACCTCATCAAATCAAGTAAAGATCACAAATCTATAGAGCGATTAGCGGCCGATTGCTGCCATTAATTTTGCGACTAACTCTTCTTTCACAACATCGTAATCGTTAGCATGTTCACCCGCTAAATAAGAGTAAGTTACTTTTTCACCAGATGTTGTTGGGTCGTTGTCATAGCCTTTGCAGGAAGAATGGATTTGATGAATTCCAGTTTCGTTGATCATTTCCATTGCATTTGTTGCGTTCATTCCGCTTCCGGCAAGGAGTTCGATTTGATCACCAAAGAGTTCTTGCATTTTTTTGATCTGATCTTTTCCTTGCATTGCTTTTTCTTCTTGTCCGCTTGTCAGTACACGATCTGCTTTCAATTCAACCAAAATACGGAAAGCTTCTTCGAAATCTGGAGTTACATCCACTGCACGGTGGAAAACTGCTTCCTTATTATAAGAGTGAATTAAATCGATCATTTCTTTTGTTGCTTCAACATCGATTGTGCCATCTGCATTTAAGAATCCAAACGCAATTCCATCAGCGCCGTTTTCCAAAAAGCTTTTCGCTTCAGCCATCATTACTTTGCGTTCAACTTCTGTGTAATGGAAACCTGCACCACGTGGGCGAACCATGCAGATCACTTTTAAATCTGTATCGCGTTTAACTAAACGCAATGTTCCTTCAGTTGGAGATAATCCACCTAAAGCTAAAGCGCTATTTAATTCAACACGATCCGCTTTTCCTCTTGCAGCTGCTAAACAATCTTCATAGCTTCCTGCGCAAACTTCAATTTTGATATCTTTCATCTTTATATCTCCTTATATATGAATTAATAAATTGATTAAATCCATCTTTCGTAAAAACAATCTATTTTGATCCATCGATTTAACATGTTCAACTTTCACTTGATCAAAAATAAATCCTCATCCCACAAATAACGAAAACACTTGATCATTCAATTTGATGATAATCCAGTTATCTGCAACTTGCAGAACTTTTTGCTTCTTAGACGTTTCAATATTTATTCTTCTAAAATTGCCTGCATAAATGCATCATAATTTTTCTGTCGTTTTAATCTTGTAAAGCGAATTGGATCAGAAACCAATTGTGTCCACCAGTCAAAGAAAACACCTAATAAAGCATTGTCGCTTTGTTTAATGCCGAGTAGAATGACAAACTCTACCGTATATTCTCCCCAGTGAATCGGCTGATCTAGAAATGCGATTGAGATCACAGACTCATTGACATCGCAATTCAAGGCGTGAGGCAAAGCGAATCCAACTTGGAAAGACGTTGGCGCAAACTTTTCACGTTCTAAGATGCTGTCGTAATAATTACTTGGCACCAATCCATCGCGAACAAGCGGATCAATCATCATCTGGATTGCTTCTTCAGCAGTCTTTGCTGGGAAATGATCATAGAAATATTCTTTTTTGATCAAATTCTTAATTCCGTTGACGAAATCTTTTTTACCTTTTTCTTTATCCATTTTATTTAAGCAGCTAAAAATTTCTGCTTCATTTTCAGGACTATAGAAAATCGAAATATTGACTGTCGGAATGTTCAATGAGTGCGTTAAAGGAATCGTCGTCAAAATTAAATCTGGATTTTTTTCTTTTACCTTTTTTTCTTCAAACGCTTTTTCAATTCCAATAATATTAATTCGTTCTTCGAACTGATTACGGATTTTATCAATAACTAAAGAACTCAACGCTTGGTCATTTGGAAAGAACAATAAGCAGCGATAACGTTTCGTCATCGTGATCTTGTTGTAGCTTGCACCTAAATGTAAAGCGAGGAATCCAATTTCATCTTGAGAAATATTGATCCCTGTCATTTGTTTGAGTGTTTCACCAGCACAAACGGCCATATCGAAGATCAATGGGAATTTCCAACGGATTTCATCCAAATAAACGTTAGTAATAGATGTATGGTTATTCATTCTTTCCACTAATGATTTAAGGTGTAAAGACAAGCCGCGAAGAAGCTCTTCATCTTCTTTCATGTTTACACCAAAATGCAAGAAGATCGATTGCAGCATTTCTAACGTTAATTCATCTAATTCAAACTTTTTGCCATTATAGCTAATCGTATTATCAGTGAATTCCAACGCCTTTTTCCCCATCAACAATAATGCTAATTGGCGCTTTTCATTTTTATTCACTTTTAAAGGGTATAACTTCGCAATTCGATCATATAGATCATTTGCGACCGCATATTCTACCGTTTTTTCGATTTCAGAATCGTCGCTTCCTTCCTCAATAGTATGGAAAAGCATCATTCGTTTTAATGCTACACCAACATGCATCAAAATCATTGGCACTTCCATTTCACGAATGGAAAAGCCGTGTGTCTGCATGCATTGTGCCATCAAATCTTTGCAGCGATATAAATCGAATTCTGGGTAAAGCTTGGCAATGCAGTCGATATTAAAGAAGTTTTCTTCAACTTCTTCCATT
Source organism: Erysipelotrichaceae bacterium (assembly GCA_030528085.1). GTDB lineage: Bacteria > Bacillota_I > Bacilli_A > Erysipelotrichales > Erysipelotrichaceae > Allobaculum. The sequence goes on from JAUMZN010000037.1 coordinate 12,118, forward strand.
AATAAGCGTTTAAATAAGCGACGTTTTTCGTATTCATCGCCGACTAATGAAACCCACCCTTTTCGATAAATTAAATCCAGTCCATCATCTGGCAGCATTCTCGTACGAATCGTCTTTAAATCTTGTTCTACTGTATAAATACTTGCACAAACTTGTTCGCAAAGTTCACTGATATGGGACTCACGAACAGAGAGCAGTTTTTTCAATATGTAGTCGCAACGTTCTTTTGGAGTTTGTGGGATCCCGTTTGAATGGTTTTGCGTTAATGCCTTCTTTTCAATATGAAGTCGATACCCCAATTGATAAGAGGACTCAATCCAACCATCTTCCATCTGATTATTAATTATTTCAATATCACTTCGAATTGTTCGAGTTGTCACATGCATGACTAAAGCAATATCTTTCCCTTTTACCCAACCCTTCTTTTGGTCTAAAAAAGAGATGATCTTTTCTTGTCTCTCGTTCATAATCCATATCCTTTCTATTCAATTTTATCTTATTTGAAACTGTCCTATTGATTCAACACCCTAATTCCTAGAGATAGGAAACTAATGCGTATGTGCGGTTATAAGCGGTCTTCTATAATAAATATGGTGATAATCATGATAAAAAAATTACTCGAACCTAATAAAATTCAAAACAAGCAGATCCGATTAGTTTATTCCATTGTTTTAATCGTTTGTAGCTCGCTGCTTCAAACATTTGTAATCCAAACCTTCATGAATCCATGTAACTTATTGTCCAGTGGATTTACAGGTCTTGCGTTGCTCATCAATAAAATCTCACAATTATTCGGCATGAATCTGTCAACATCATTCTTGATTCTCGCCTTAAATATCCCATGTGCTTTATTCTGCGCAAAACGAATCTCAAAACGATTCACGTTCTTGTCCTGCATCCAGTTCTCATGCACATCTTTATTTTTAACTATATTTGATTTCCAACCTTTATTAGATGATATTTTATTAAATATCGCCTTTGGTGGTTTCTTATACGGTTTAGTTACAGTGACCGCATTAAAAACGGATGGTTCAACAGGTGGAACGGACTTCATCGCTTTGTTTATCTCTGACTTACTACACAAAAGCATTTGGAATTACGTCTTTATTTTTAACATGACTTTGATCATTATCTTCGGTTCCATGTTTGGATGGGAATATGCAGGTTACTCAATCTTATTCCAATTCATCTCCACGAAGACAATCGACAACTTCTATAATCGTTATGCTCAAGTCTTAATTGAAGTCACAACAAGCAATAGTGATGAAGTTGCTAAACAATATCAAAAATCGTTCCGTCATGGTATGAGTATCATCGAAGCACAAGGTGCTTATGGTCATCAAACAGTTCACTTATGCAGAACTGTTGTTTCAACTTATGAAGCACAAGAAGCTATTCGTGTCATTCTTCAAGCTGATCCAAGTGCCTTGATTTATTCTCATAAGATTGATAATTTCCACGGAAGCTTCTATCGTCGTCCGATTGAATAATCCTCCCAATTTGCTAGTCGTAAAACATATTACAGTTCAATTCAAAGTCAGCTTCTTATCAGGAGCTGGCTTTTTTCGTACGCTAATTGTGATTCCCTTTTGATCACAATTAGTAATACAAATCTTTTCAAAATAGAAATATTCGTCGCATATGCCTAGGTGATATTTTCATACTATAAATGAATTAATTCCATCATGAAAAGATGTAACCTAAAACAGTTACCGCAAAGCGCCTAATTCAATTGGACGCGGTAAAAAGACCTGTTGACAGTATATAAAGACAGTTATGGATAATGCAATCACTCAAAACAAGAACTTGATTCCTAGAAAAACAGTCTAGTGATCAAAACATTCAGATCACTAAGATGTAACCACTATATCGAAATGACCAACAAGCTTTATAAACCGAATTAAGCTATGCGATGCCACTCTTTTTGAACACTTTATTGATAGCGAAATATTTAATAAAACAGAACAATCAAGTAAAAGAAAAGAGTATCTTCATCCCTTACCTTCTCATGTGATGTTAGAAAGCTACTTAGAAGGAATCTCTGTTCAAACAGTACCGCAAACACTGCTTGTCAGATATAAAGGGAATAGATACTCCGTTCACCCAAAGTTTATCGGAAAGCGAGTTAAACTTGTACCTGTCCACGACAAACTCTGCACTATTATAACACGAAGCCCATCGCGATCCATTCGATTACGAATAATGCCTTTTCAATTGCGTCTGTAAATCAACCATCTCAAACAGTTAAAGGATGTTAAATGCAATATACGAATAACCAATTTGTGCAATTTAAAAATAACCAATTCTGGCAATATGGGATAAAAAGAAATTGAAGCGCAAACTCTATTTAGTATTTGCTGAATAACTAAAATATGCTTTATATAAAGCGTAAAATGATA
>JAUMZN010000038.1 GCA_030528085.1 Erysipelotrichaceae bacterium
CAAAACAATCTATAGTTTTTTTATAGACTACCCACATTTACTGCAATAGCCTCATATCTTTTGCTTTTAAAACGAAGTTGCCATCAGGAATATGAACAACTCCATTGCGCTCATCGATACAAATCAAAACATTATCGTGAATTCGGCGATGAACATCTTTTACTGCCATACCATCAAGAATACTGCCTTCTCGAATTTTGATTTTGTAAATTTCACCACTGCCATAGGCAAATGAATCGACTTCAATTGCAGCTGGCAAAGCAAGGCTATCATATATTTCTTTTGCCGTGAGCTCTTCTGGGTTGATGATCATGTCCACACCGAGCTGGCTTTTTAAATATTCCATATTTTTGGCATATTCAATTGAACGAACACGGGCAATTGTACGCGTGCAGCCAGCTTTTTTCGCAAACAAACAAGAAAGCAAATTCACTTCATCATTCATCGTGACTGCGATAAATAAGTCTGTTTGATCCATATCAATTTGTTCGAGCACACTTGGATCAACAATATTTCCACTCAAGCCCATTACATCATATGTTGATGTCGCATTTCTAACTTTCTCAGGTTTGATATCCACAACTGTAATATCATGGCCTTCACCAGATAATTCACCGACTAAGTAAAAGCCGACTTTACCTAACCCTGAAATAACAATCTGCATATTGTTCCCCTTTTCCCAAAAACTTTGTGTCTATTTTGAATCAATCTCGTAACAAATGGAAACATCCTTCTCCATTCTGACTCATACGTTCACCTATTTTGTCATTTTAGTCGCTTTTGCAACTTTTTAGTCTTTTTTTCATGATTCTGTGTTTTTTCCTGAAAATGAACAAATGAATATTTTCCATCTCTCATTTTCGGAACCAAAAGAAAAACAGATGGGATCTTGATTTGTTCCAATCTGTTTTAAAATTCACTTTTACGCCAGATCGCCGGACTCCACTTTTTCGACCATTCGCACTAATTCATCGAGCATTTCCTGAGGCATTTCTTCTTGTTGGAGCATCTTAAAAACAAACATCGCAAATTCACGATACATTCCATCTTGCTCCAAGCGCTGTGGCTGCACGTTTTCAACAAATTCGATCAGTCGGTTTCTTTTTTGATAATAACGTTCCTCTGCCATCAAATCATTCAGTTCTTCTTTTAAAGTCATCTTGAGATTGTTTGGTGTTTCAACTGCCGCAATAGGATGCGCTAATCCTTGTTGTTCAAAATGCTGAAACATCGGAATAATTTGATCGCGTTCATCTTCAGTAAAATAAACGAACATCTCATCATATTCATCTGTTGGTCCTGCTGAAAAATCTAAATCAGCGTTTGGGTCAATCAATTGGCCCATAGTATAGTCGAGCAATGAATCGTTTAACTCACGAATCACGCAATCTTTTAAAAATTGTTTTGTGATTTGAACATGGGTTTCTTTTTTTCCACCATAAAATAAAATCATTCCATCATTCTCCTTTGTTTGTTCACGTATTATTCTCTTTCGTTCGCTTGCCAAAAACAAAATCTTTCACTTTAAATTAAGCATCGATCGATATGCTCATTTTACCTTGTTTATCCCAAGAAAACTTTTGAAGATTAGGCGAATAGACAAATTATCTTCTATAATAGATAAGAATACGCAAATCATAGACAATTGCATTCAAATAAGGAGTGATTATGAATTTGGTCAAAAATAATTTCATCAAGTGCTCTGTCGTTTTATCTAGCGCCTTGATGTTTACTGGATGCCAAGCCAACCGCAATCACAGTGCGTTAACGGATTTGTTTTTCTCATCGTTTAACCACCTATGTGAAGCCGAAACTCTATCGATCAACGGAACGATCCGCTTGTCCGATCTCACTACAGATTTGTATATCGCATACAACCATTCACCTGTAGAAGCGGCAATCACTACTGATTTACCTGAAGATCAACAAATCGAATTTTATATTCACGATGGCAAGACATACTTAAATTTCTTTGGCACGAAATCACAATCTTTAGCCGCCAATATTGGAATTGAAGATTCAGCAGATTTTCATCTTCCGAATCCATTTTTAGACCTCAATCGCAAAGAACGGGATGCGATCTTTGAATCCATCACAAAAGAAGACGAAGAAAATGTTTACACTTATACGATTCGTCCAGTAATGATGGAAAAACTCATCGATGATTATGGTGCCGCAAATATCGATCGCGCCGTCCTTAAAACAAAAATTGTGAATGATCAATTTCAGTTCATCAATTTAGAAGTCAAAGGCGGTTTAGAAATCGGCACGTCCACCTCGCCGATCGATTTATCACTTTCGCTTGATCCAATTCAAGTAGATACGCCCGTTGAAATCGATTTTCCCGCTGATTTGACGACTTGGAATGAAGGATAATCTATATGCAAACAATACGTGAACTTTTTAAAATCGGTCCTGGACCTTCTAGCTCGCACACTTTTGGGCCAATGCGAGCAGCGCAAGACATTTTAGCTAGTGCGCCAGAAGCGCAGCGCTTTGAAATTACGCTTTATGGTTCTTTGGCGTTAACAGGTAAAGGCCACTTAACTGATGCGATCTTAAAAAAGACGCTCAAAGGCAAAGAAGTCGAAATTATCTTCGATTATAAAACTCATCAAGACCACCCAAATACAATGATCATCAAAGCTTTCAATCCCGATGGCACAGTAACTGAAAAAACTTACGTGTCCATTGGCGGAGGCAAGCTGATGATCGATGGTCAGCCACCGCAAAGTGCAGTGGATATTTATCCACACACAACTATGGATGCGATTGACCAATATTGCCGCGAAAACTATTTAACTTACGATGAATACGTCAGCGAAGTTGAAGGCAAAGATCTTGATGCCTATTTAGCAAAAATCTATAAAGCAATGATCGATTCAGTCAAAAAAGGCTTATCCAAAACAGGTCGTCTGCCTGGTAAATTGAATTTGGATCGCGTCGCTTATGCTTTATATGAATCCGCTTGTGCATGCAATAACGAAGCTGATCGCGATGCATTGCTTTTACAAAGCTACGCTTATGCAGCAAGTGAACAAAATGCTTCTGGTGGTACTGTTGTCACAGCGCCAACAATGGGTTCTTGCGGCGTATTGCCATCTTTGGTTTACCACTATGCGATCGATAAAAAGCTGCCTAAACGAGTAATTCTCAATAGCTTAAAAGTTGCCGGACTGATCGGAAACTTAATTCAAGAAAATGCAACAATTTCCGGCGCTAAAGCAGGCTGCCAAGCTGAAGTTGGTGCCGCTTGTGCAATGGGTGCTGCTTTTTGCGCAAGCTGTGATCGTTTGAGCAATGAACAAATCGAATGTGCTGCCGAAATTGGTTTAGAGCACCATTTAGGTTTAACTTGTGACCCAGTTATGGGTTACGTCATGATCCCATGCATTGAACGCAACGCTGTAGCCACTACGCGTGCTGTCGATGCTGCGCGCTTAGCGAAGTATTTGCGCAATGTGAAGAAAAACCGCGTTTCCTTTGACATGGTTGTTAAAACGATGAACCTCACCGGCAAAAAACTGCCAATGGAGCTCAAAGAAACTTCATTAGACGGTTTAGCTGTTGTCGTCATGGAAAACGAACAAAAGAAATAGAACAAATGACAAAAGGCAAGGAGCGTTAAAGTTCCTTGCCTTTTTTATGCAGACCTCGATTAGAGTTGATCTAAAAATGCGATGATGTCCGCTGCAACTTCGTTTTTCAAATCGCGATAATTATGAATTTCGTGTCGATAACCTGGATAGAGTTTCGTTTTTACATCGTGACCAGTATCGATCAGCCAGTTGCTCGTTTGATAAACACCTTGGCCAAAATTGCCGACTGGATCTTGATCACCAGCAATGTTTAAGAATTTTAAGTCTGTCGGTACTTTTTTCGCCCATTGTTCACCTTCGATACTTGTGATCATTTGGATAAAGTACCACATCGATTGATTGTTGGTTGGTTTAGTGAATGCATCAAATGGGTCTTTGGCATGGTCCATTTGGACATATGGATCAGCGCAAATCCATTCGTTTCCAAGTTTTGCTGATTCACATCTCGCAAACATCCAGCCCATCGCAGTTGCGGTTAAGTTAGGATCGCTTTCTTTACCTTTTCCGGCATCGACAAGTTCTTTAGCCATTGCCTCTACTTCTTTGCCATTTGGCCAAGTTCCCGTTGTTCCGCAAAGCACAACGCCGGCAAGTTCATCGCCATAAGTCGCCGCTAAATCGCGAGCGATCATTGATCCCATTGAGTGGCCATAAACATAAACTGGCAGATCAGGATACATCGTTTTGACGAGTTGAACGAGTTGATGTTCATCTTCCATCATCGTATGGAATCCGCCATCGCCCCAGTCGCCCCAAGAATTATTGACGATTGCTGTTTTTCCATGACCGACATGATCATCTGCGGCAACAATATAGCCGGCTTCCATTAAATTGACGATCAAATGGAAATAGCGTCGGGAATGTTCCCCAAATCCATGAATCAAAACGACAATTCCTTTCGGTTTGCATGCCGGTACATAGATCCATCCTTGTACCTCATCGCGTTTATTCCATGATTGAAAGCTTACTTCATGCAGCATATTCTCCGCCTCCCTTCAAGCTTTCTTGCTACTTCCATTGAACGTCTTATCGGCGAAAAAATCTAGCATTTTATGTATAAAATCACATTTATTTCTTATGCCCTACTCTTCGTTTTTTGTTCATATTTATCGCGGTCTTTCTTTATATTTTTTTGGCTGATCAAAAATTGTTTTATCCCATTTATTGACTTAAGATAACAACAAAGAACTCTGTTTATTTTTAAATCAAACAAGGAGAATTCGCGATGAATTATAAAATCTTAGGCGATTCCGATTGTCCGATGCTGCATATCTTCTTACAAAAAGAAGAAAGCATCAAAATCGAGCGCGGCTGCATGGCTTATTTGTCCAATGTTGCCTTGGAAGGAAAAATGAATTCCAATAAATCTGGAATCGGTGGCATGCTCGGTGCTCTAGGCCGCAGCATGACGAGTGGAGAAAGCTTTTTTATCACGCATGCATATGGATTAAGTGAAGATGGCTTTATCGGAATTGCTCCCAAGACGCCTGGTAAAATTCAGTGTCTTAAAGTCGGTCCCGGACGTCAATATCGCATCAATACCAACGCTTTTCTTGCTTGTGATCAAAGCGTTGAATACGTGATGAAATCACAAGGACTTGAGCGTGCACTATTTGGTGGTACAGGTGGTTTATTCGTCATGGAAACACAAGGTACAGGCGATATTTTCGTTAGTGCATTTGGCGATCTTTTAGCAATTAACGTCACTCCCGAAAAACCGATCACAGTTGACAATGAACACGTGGTCGCTTGGGATGCTTCCCTGCAATACGATATTCATATCGCATCTGGTGAATTTGGTTTTAAAACCGGTGAAGGATTCGTCAATTAATTCCATGGCAATGGCACAGTTTTGATTCAAACGCGAAATGTGCATAGCTTAGCTAGCGCAATATAATTAAAGGAGAAGTTTATGAATTATAAAATCTTAGGCGATTCCGATTGCCCAATGCTGCATATCTTTTTACAAAGACAAGAAAGCATTAAAATCGAACGCGGTTGCATGGCTTATTTGTCTAACGTCGCAATGGAAGGCAAAATGAATTCCAATAAATCTGGAATTGGCGGATTGCTGGGTGCGCTTGGCCGCAGCATGACAAGTGGAGAAAGCATTTTTATCACGCATGCGTATGGACTTAGCGATGATAGCTTTATTGGCATTGCACCGAGTACACCAGGAAAAATCCAATGCCTTAAAGTTGGTCCAGGACGTCAATACCGCATCAATACCGGTGCTTTTCTCGCTTGTGATCAAAGCGTTGATTACGTGATGAAATCACAAGGACTTGACCGCGCACTATTTGGTGGTACAGGTGGTTTATTCGTCATGGAAACGCAAGGTTCGGGGGATATTTTCGTTAGTGCATTTGGCGATCTTTTATCGATCAATGTCACGCCAGAAAGACCGATCACAGTCGATAATGAACATGTGGTCGCTTGGGACGCTTCTTTGTCCTACGATATTCGTATCGCATCTGGTGAATTCGGTTTTAAAACCGGCGAAGGTCTCGTCAATGAATTCCATGGCAATGGCACAGTTTTGATTCAAACCCGAAACATTCATAGCCTAGCAGATGCCGTTCGTCCATTCCTTCCTTCTAATAGTTAAAGCATGAGGAGTCTATTCGACTCCTTTTTTGTTTTCCAAAAATAAAAACTGCCGAATTTCTTCGACAGTTTTTATTCAAGTTTTAATTTCTTGTATTTTATTGAATTGCAGTTTGTTCGCTGCTTTTTGGTTTGATTTCGCCTGCTTTTGTTAAAGCATATTTTGTTAAAGATGGACCTGCTAATTCGTAGATCATAACGCCTAATAAGACGATGTTGCGAATTAAAGCTCCTTCAGCACCCATACGTGCACCAACAGTTGCGGCCATACCTAAAGCGACACCAGCTTGTGGGAATAATGTAATTCCAAGCCATTTTTGAACAGTCGCTGGAGAGTGTGCAATTTTGGAAGAAATCGCAGCACCAAAGTATTTTCCTGCGCAGCGAGTCACGATGTAGATCAAGCCGATCAGTAATACTGAGATGTTTCCGAATGTGAAGATGTTCAATTCTGCACCACTTAATACGAAGAACAATACTAATAATGGAGCAGACCAACGATCGGCACGATCCATTAAATCCGCACTGTGCTTGCAGCAGTTGCAGAAAACAGTACCGAGCATCATATTCACTAATAAGGAAGATAATTCGAATTCGATTCCGAATACGTTAAATTCCATAGAAGAGATCGTTACCCCTAAAATGATGAAACCAACGATTAAGGAAATACGGTTGCGGTTGGAGTGGAAAATTCTTGCCACATGAGTTAATACCCAACCGATCAGTGCACCAATACCAACGGAGAACACAATTTCTAGAACTGGTCCGCCAAATAATGTAACTAAATCACTGGATCCACCAGAACTTAAGTTTGTTGCTACACCATAGCTTAATGCGAATAAAACTAATCCTACGGCATCGTCTAAGGCAACAACTGGTAATAAAGTTGAAGTGACATCACCTTTAGCTTTATATTGACGAACAACCATCAATGTTGCAGCTGGAGCAGTTGCCGCAGCAATCGCACCTAAAATTAAAGCATCCGCAACAGTGATAACTTCTGGGAAAATTAAATGAACGCCAAATAATACGACATCCACGAGCAGTGTTGTGATTACAGCTTGTAAAACACCGATAATTACTGCCGCATGTCCTGTTTTTCTTAATTGACTAATTCTAAATTCGCTACCGATCGCAAATGCGATAAATCCAAGAGCGACATCATTGAAAGGACCAAGGATTTCAACATCTTCAAAAGTATGAAAGCCAAGTCCAGGAATTTTTAATAATCCTAAGCAGCAAGGGCCAAGAATTAGACCTGCGATTAAATATGCAGTTACGTCTGGTAAATTTAATTTGTTACCCAAACGTGTCATTAATAGACCAGCAACAATTGCTGTTCCAATGCCTAATGCAAATTCCAAAACAATTCCTCCTAAGAAATCAGATAACTTCTTTTCCTCTTTCTCTGAACTTTAAAAAGCATCTTTTCATTGACACTCACGAGATTTTAGCGCGTTCTTTCAAAAACACAATTCAATTTTTTATCTTTTTTTAGAAATTTCGAATTCATTTTGCATACTTGGAATTTCACTCAATAATGGCCGAATATGTAAACGCATTCCGATTTTTTCGTGTTCAATCCATCTTGAATGAGGTTGTTTTCAATCTCTTTGTTATGGAATATTACAATATTCCGTTGCTTCTTGAACGAAAAAAAGTGAAGTCATACTTCATAAGCTGACTTCACTTCATTTTGCATCGATTAAAGTTCTTCAATACTTAACACTTTATAACCGGCTGGCTCAAAAATTTCTTTGATCCGCGCTGGATCTACGACCCCTTTTGTTTTGATCAAAATTTGGGCATCGGTTTCGTTTAGATCATAGACAGACAAAGAGTTAATGGAAATGTTTTCCCCCGCAAATAAGCCCATGACTTTTTCAAGAACACCGACTCCTTCTGGAACACCTAAAACGATACGAGATCCGCTCTTTTTCCAAGCGAGCATATCTAAGAATGCTTTATAAATATCGTTTTGAGTCAAAATTCCTGTGACCTTGTTTTGATCGTTCACAACTGGCAAGCATCCGATGTCATGTTTTAATAACGTTTCTGCTGCTTCTTCTAAAAGTGCATTTTCGTTAATTGAAATTGGATGTTTGATCATCACCGTGCGCACGTTTGTTTTTGATAACAAGTAGTTTAATTCATAAATACTCAAGCTTGTCGCTGAATTGTTGGAAGCAATCATGCCTTCTGTAATTAAGCCGACAAGATGATCATCGTTATCTACAACCGGCGTACGATGGATCTTGTTATATCTCATTAAATCGATGACGGCAGAAATCTTTTCGTCTGGTGCAACGGTAATTGGATTTTGCGTCATAAAATCAATAACTCGAAACATATACGCTCCTTAAGACCATTTTAATGATGAATGAATATGGTCATTTATTTATATCTAGTTCTATTATCTGCTGTTTATAAAATGGATGAAAGCCCAAATTTTTTATTTTTTCGCACTTCCGCCTAAGTAAGCTTCTTGCACTTCTGCAGAATTTGCGAGTTCTTTTGCCGGACCTTCAAGAACAACTTTTCCTGTTTCCAATACATATGCATAATCGGCAATCGACAATGCCATACGGGCGTTTTGTTCTACTAATAAAATCGTTGTTCCACCTTTTTGAATATCGGAAATAATCGAGAAAATTTCTTTAACCAAAATTGGCGCTAACCCCATGGATGGTTCATCTAACAAAAGCAAAGTCGGTTTTGCCATTAAGGCGCGGCCCATTGCTAACATCTGCTGTTCACCACCAGAAAGAGTAGAGGCATCTTGGTTTTTACGTTTTTCCAAAATTGGGAAACGTTCATAAATTTTGTTCAAGTCATCTTGGAGATTCTTTTTATCTTTACGCAAATAAGCCCCCATCATTAAGTTTTCATAAACAGAAAGACCTGGGAAAACGTGACGACCTTCAGGTACTTGAACTAATCCATCGGCAACGATATGCGCTGCATTGGATTTAAAAATCGATTTATCGTTGAAGATGATTTCACCTTCAGATTTTTTGACAATTCCGCTGATGGCATGCATCAGACTCGTTTTTCCGGCACCATTGGCACCGATCAATGTAACAATTTGACCTGGTTCAACCTTGATAGAGACGCCTTTTAAAGCTTCGATCACTCCATAGTGAACGTGAAGGTCTTTAACTTCCAACAAGCTCATACTAGATCTCCTCTCCAAGGTAAGCCTTAATAACGAATTCGTTATTTTTGATTTCTTCTGGTGTTCCCGATGCGATCAGCTGACCATAGTTCAACACGAAGATTCTTTCACAAAGTGTCATGACAAGAGACATATCGTGCTCAATCAAAACGATTGTCAAATTGTATTTGTCGCGCAAACGATGAATGAGCTGAGTCAATTCATCTGTTTCTTGCGGGTTCATGCCGGCTGCTGGTTCATCTAAAAACAGAATCACTGGATCTGTTGCCAATGCGCGGGCAATTTCCAAACGGCGCTGTTCACCATAAGGCAAGTTTGTCGCTTTTTCAAAACGTTTGCGGTACAGACCGACTTCTTGTAAATACTCACACGCTTTTTCTTCGATCCAACGTTCCGCATTATAGAATTTCGGCGTTCTCAATAAAGCGCTGCCCACACCATATCCGGCATTTTTATGCATCGCGAGTTTGACATTTTCTAAAACGGTCATGCTCTTGAACAAACGGATATTTTGGAATGTTCGCGCTAAGCCTAACGATGTAATTTTATAAGGCTTTAAGCCGCCGATTTGTTTTTTCTTGCCATCAATCGTCAGTTCGATTAATCCTTCAGAAGGTTCATAAACTCCGGTTAACAAGTTGAAGAATGTCGTTTTCCCCGCACCGTTTGGTCCGATCAATCCGACTAATTCTCCTTTGTTGATGGTCATATTGATATTGGAAACAGCTGCTAGACCACCAAAGTTTTTAGAAAGATTTGAGACTTCGAGAATTGGTTCCATCTAGATAGCCTCCTTTTTTCGTTTCATCTTATTCAGTAAACGATCAACAGAGAATTCCCAAGTTCCTAAGATACCTTGTGGTCTGAAGATCATCATTAAAATCAAAGTTGCTCCATAGATAATCATACGAATATCTGTAAACTGCTGGAGATACATATTTAAAAAGCCTAATACAATTGCGGCGAGTACAGAAGCAGACATACTGCCCATACCACCAAATACGACGATCACGAGAATATCGATCGATTTATTGAATGTGAATTGGTTTGGGTTCAATACGAAGAAGTAATTCGCAAATAAGCTGCCCGCAAGAGAAGCTAAAATAGCGCCAATCACAAAAGCGATAACTTTGTATTTTGTCGTATTGATTCCCATCGCTTCAGCTGCGATTTCATCATCATTAATCGCAATTGCTGCACGTCCTGGAACAGAACGAACGAAGTTTGTGCAGACAATTACAGAAATCACAACTGCCAAAAATAAAATTGGCCAAGTTGTGAGCTGTGGAATCCCAGTTAATCCCGCAGCACCATTCGTGATTTTCATATTTTGAATGAGAATACGGATAATTTCAGAGAAACCTAATGTTGCGATCGCCAAGTAGTCCCCGCGTAAACGCAAAGTTGGAACAGAAACGATCACTGCTGCAATCGCTGAAATGACAAACCCAACGAGAATGCCGAGGAACAATCCACCATAGTTTGGCATATAGCGAGTGACAATCCCGGCAGCATATGCACCGATTGCCATAAATCCGGCGTGACCTAAAGAGAACTGACCACAAATACCGACGATCAAGTTCAAAGACACCGCCAAGATAATGTTGATACAAATTGTAAAAATAGTGGACTCATAATATGAGTTGATCATTCCAGTTTGCATCAACAAAGTCAGCACCGCAAAAATAGAAAGGACGATTGCAGTCCAGACCATATTTGTACGTGTATACAGTTGTTTTGCCATGGACTACACCTTCTCTCTTTCATTTTTGCCAAAGAGTCCTGCTGGCTTAACGATCAATACAATGATCAAAATAATATATACGATCGCATCACGGTATAAGGAAGAACCGTACGCAACAACCATCGTTTCGGCAACACCAATAAATAAACCACCGACTAACGCACCTGGAATCGATCCGATTCCACCAAATACGGCGGCAACGAATGCTTTTAAACCAGGAACCATACCCATCAATGGGCTGGCTGCGTTGTAGTACAGACCAACTAACATACCAGCTGCACCAGCAAGTGCTGATCCGATTAAGAATGTGATGGAAATTGTGTTGTCTACGGAAATTCCCATCAATTTTGCTGCATTTTCATCTGCAGATACCGCACGCATAGCGCGTCCGATTTTTGTCTTATGAATAATGAATGTTAATAACACCATCAACACGATTGTGACCGTGAAAATAACCATTTGGATATAAGAAATTTTTACTGGGCCAATTTGCCAAGCTACATCTGGCAACATTTTGGGGTACGTTTTTACCGATGTTCCCATGAAAAACTGCGTCGTATATTCAATGACGTAGCTGACACCAATTGCTGTAATCAAAGCCGTGATACGTGGCGCTTTGCGCAAAGGTTTATAGGCAACACGCTCGATCACAACACCTAAAACTCCACACACGATCATGCAAACCAATAATGCTGGAACAAAGCTCATGCCCAAATAAGTGGTAACGAAAAATGCCGTATACGCACCAATCATATAAATATCACCATGTGCAAAGTTGATCAGTTTGATAATGCCGTAAACCATCGTATAGCCCAAAGCGACTAACGCATAAATGCTGCCCAATGACAGACCGTTTACGACCTGTTGAAGAAATTGTGACATATAATCTCCTTTCTAAAAAAAGGCAGGGGATCACTCCCCTGCAGTTGTATATGAAATTATTCAACTTCAACGCTTACCACGTTAGACTGTACGCCATCAACAAGTTCTACAACAAGAACATTCTTTTTAGGAGTATGAGTCGCTTCGTCAAAGCTGAAGGATCCCGTGATACCAGAGAATTCAATATTTTTAATTGCTTCATTTAAATCAGCACCTGTTTTACCACTTGTTTCTAAAGCTTGTAATAACAAGTTTGTTGCATCATAGGAAAGAGCCGCGAACATACTTGGATCTTCACCATATTTTGCGTTGTAATCTTCAATAAATTTTGATAATTCTTCAGAAGGATCAGCTGCGGTATAAGCAGTTGTATAGAAGATATTATTTGCAGCTTCTTCACCAACTTGTTTGATAAAGTCTTTAGAATCGAAACCATCAGGTCCGATGATTGGTTTATCGATACCTTCAGCTCTAACTGCTTTTACGATCTGAGCAGCTTCGTTATAGTATCCAGCAACATAAATTCCATCGAAGTCTAAATCTTTGATTTTTGTAACAAAGCTTGCGAAGTCTTTATCTCCGGATTGGTATTGAGTTTCATCTAAGATTTCGCCGCCAAGTTCTTGGAATTTTTCTTTAAATGCAGCAGATACACCGTTTCCGTAGTCGGATACTTCGTTGATGACTACAACTTTTTTCATTTGTAAGTCATTGAATGCATGTTCTGCCATTGCTTTACCTTGGATGCTGTCTTCAAAACATACACGCCATGCATATTCATAAGCAGAGCCGTCTGGTTTTAAAGTTGCGCCAACTTGTGTTGCGGAAGGAGCCACAACAGGAACTTGTTTTGCTGTCGCAAAGTCAAAAGTTGCAATAGAGCATCCAGAAGTTGCAGGACCAACAACACCGGCAACGCCGTCTTGTTCAATTAATTTTGTTACGGCTGTAACTGCTTCAGCAGGTTCGCCTTTATTATCGATTTCTACGCCTTCAATAGTAAATGGTTTGTCTTCACGAGCATTGAATTGATCAATCGCAATCGTTGCACCATTTCTTTCTTTAATTCCATAATCAGCAGTTGGACCAGAAAGTTCATAGTTCAAACCAACTTTTACTGTGTCACCAAGATCTGCTCCACCAGTTGCAGCAGTCGAGTTTCCATTAGATGCAGGGGCATTTGAGCAGCCAGCAACCATTGCTGATGACAAGCAAACAGCTGCGGCTGATTTCCAGATTTTTGTGTTCATTTCTTATTTCCTCTTTCTTAAGATGACACAAGTTTAACCACAATTTTCGTTAATCTCAATTCTTATCTTGAAATTCTTATGAAAAATGACTTATTTTCAGAAAATAATGTAAATTTTTTACAATTTTTCATCATTTTGAAGTGATCTTGTTTTAAATCTTTTCTTTGTCTTAGATCTTTAGACAAATAGATTTTAATTGCTCACATATCTTTAATTGTCACCATAAGAAAACAAATAAGATATCATTTTGATCATTTTTGCCTGTTCGTACTCTTGACCTGCTTAGTCATGCTCTTTCATTTACGTAAAATAAAAAACCTTCTTATTGCATGACATCATGCAATATTGAAGGTTTTCACAAATCGATTTCTTGTTCTAAATGAATAAGCCAACAATCGCTGTTGAGGCACTAGACATCCAGCCGATCAATGTGCTGCGCATCAATGAGAGTGGGTAAGATAAAACTCCACTGAAGATTAAAATGAAAATCGCAAACGTTACCCATTGTGGAGGATTATTGACTCTGTAGTAATCACGATCAGGCAAGAAAGCCCAGAAAATTCGCGAACCATCCAGTGGTGGAATTGGAATTAAGTTGAAAATTCCAAAGCCTGCTGAAACTACTGCAGTGTTCGAGAGCAGGGATAATAAAAATGAGCCAATCGTTGTATACGCAAAACTTCCCGATAATTGTGCAATTAAAGTGAAGAGAAAAACGCAAACAAAAGATAAAACAAAATTTGCGATTGGACCCGCAAATGCCGTCCATACCATTCCCGATTTTGGATCTTTGTAGTTGTAAGGATTAATTGGTACAGGTTTTGCCCAACCAAAGCCAAAGAACATCAAACAAATAATGCCCAGCCAATCAATATGGGCTAGTGGATTTAATGAAATTCGTCCGCGTGCTTTTGCGGTTGAATCGCCAAGGAAATAAGCAGCCAAACCATGCGCCATTTCATGGATCGACATCGCCAAGACGACCGCAACAAGCTGGATGACAAGCATTTCAAAATTCAGTCGAAACATACGTTCTCCCTTCGTCGTTTATATATGAATCGTTTAAGATTTGAATTTTTTCAATATAGAATAAATTCGATAAATGTAATTATAGCGAACTCTTCTTAAATACAATGTTAAAAATGCTCATTCTTCTTTCTCTAATTGTGAGATGCGACAGACAAAAAACCTGTTTTTTGAGATTGATTTATTGACTGTTTACCT
>JAUMZN010000039.1 GCA_030528085.1 Erysipelotrichaceae bacterium
AGATTTATGCTGCAATTCTCGAGTTTTGCGTCGAACCCCGCTCTAAAGTAGAAATCTTAGAGTATTGTGGATATAAAAATGCACGAAAATTCACTCAAAATTATTTGTGGCCATTACTAGATGAAGGTAAGTTGAAAATGACTTTGCCAGATAAACCGACAAGTCGAAATCAAAAATATATTGCCGTTCAAGAACACTAAATAAAAATGATTTTAAAAAGCTCTTCAAAATAGCTTCTTAGTAAAACTGTGTGGGATCTTGTCCGTTTTTATGGGTACAGTTTAGTCTGATTGCGGATATAAAAAGGAAATATAGATTATGGCTAATATAAATATTTGTATTGACGATCAATTAAAAAGAGATAGTGAAATGGTCTTTGATCAACTTGGAATTTCGCTTTCTGCAGGCATTACGTTGTACTTGAAGCAAGTGGTTCGTACAAATGGAATCCCGTTCGAATTAAAAGCAGATCCATTCTATTCGTACGAAAACCAGTCTCGTTTGATGATCGCAAAGGAAAGAATGGAAAAAACAAGTGGACCAATTCAAGAATTGATTGAGGATGTTGATGATTAAATCTTGGGATGACTTTGCCTGATAAGTCAACAAGTCGAAATCAAAAATACATTGCCGTTCAAGAACACTAAATAAAAATGATTTTAAAAAGCTCTTCAATACATAGACACAGGATTAAGATCAATCCGTGCAAGTGTTTGAGGAGCTTTTATATTGGTCGGTAAATGAATGAACAAAGACATATTGTAGAACAATGATTGATTTCAAAACGAGCAATAATCTTTAGTCATAAACAAATCTGGCAAGATGATTTTGGTCATAACGTGAATAGTTGATGACGAATTGGATGAAGGTGCATTTTCAACGAATGACGTTTCGACTAAAATAGAAGGACTAGACAAGAAATCATTTAGATTCATTCAAGAAGGAGGAGCCATGTATCAACAAGAGGACTTTATTTTAAATCCATCCCAACAAGAAGCAGTAGAAGCCACTGAAGGATATGTACGAGTAATTGCCGGAGCTGGTTCGGGAAAAACTCGTTCTTTAAGCATGCGCTTTGCTTGGTTAGTTGAAACACTTGGGATTATGCCGAGCCATATTTTATGTATGACGTTTACGAATAAAGCTGCAGCCGAAATGCGAAGCCGCATTACGCGTTTAATCGGCGATGAAGATTGTGGAACGATCTGCACGTTCCATGGTTTATGCAATACGATCCTTCTTGAAGAAAGCCATCAAATTCATTTTCCGAAATCATTCATGGTCTTAGATATTCCAGATATGGATGAATTGCTCAAACTTGTCTATGACCAACGCCAGCTGACATTGCGCAATATGACATTCGCAAAAGCGAGAGAAATGATCGAGATGAAAAAGATTAAAGAATATCGGCAATATACAGACGACTTTGTTCATCTTTCTAATCAAGATTTATTGCGCAAATACGAAAACGCAACAGAAGTCGATGACATGATTTTCTTTGGCTATCTCTATCAGCAGCGAATGAACTTTGCGCTCGACTATGATGATTTGATCTTGTTGACACTGAAGATTTTTAACGAAAACAAAGAAACCGCCAAAAAGTGGCAACAACGTTTTGAATACATCATGGTCGATGAATTCCAAGAC
Organism: Erysipelotrichaceae bacterium; assembly: GCA_030528085.1. Lineage (GTDB taxonomy): Bacteria > Bacillota_I > Bacilli_A > Erysipelotrichales > Erysipelotrichaceae > Allobaculum. The sequence goes on from JAUMZN010000039.1 coordinate 1,648, forward strand.
ATTGACCCACTTCAATATGAATTGATGGAGATTTTAGCCCAAGGACATAAAAACTTATTTGTGGTCGGAGATCCTGATCAGACGATTTATACGTGGCGTGGCGCAAACGTGCGCTTTCTAACTGAATTCGATCAACACTTTGCCCCTTGCCAAACGATTTTCCTTAATGAAAATTATCGTTCTACTCCCCAAATTCTCCATGTGGCCAACACTTTGATTTCTAAAAACTTAAATCGCATCAAAAAGGATTTAGTTTCTACATTGCCAAGTGGTGCCCAAGTTCATGCTGCGCACTTCACTGATCCTAATCTTGAAGCCGCAACTCTCGCAAAAAATATTCTTCATCTGCGCCAAAAAGGCTATCGCCTTAAAGATATGGCCGTTTTGTATCGTGCTCACTATATGTCACGTCCGATTGAAGATGCTTTAATCGAAGCAAAGATTCCATATGTGATTTATTCTGGCGTGCCATTTTTTAGCCGTATGGAAATCAAAGATACGATCAGCTATTGCCGCATGCTCGTTTATCAAGACGATTTAGATTTTTTAAGAACGATCAATCGCCCAAGAAGAAATATCGGCAAAGGACGAATCTCCTTTTTGCAGGAATATGCAAAAGAACACGAACTGACACTTTATCAAGCATTAAAAGACAATCTCGAAACTGATTTATTCAAATCCACTCAAGCAAAACAATATGTTGAACTCATCGATCAATATCCTTATCAAGAAAAACGAATCAGTGAAACGATAGAAGATATTCTCGAACAATCCGGATATGAAAAAATGCTTAGACTCGAAGGTAGTCAAGAACGACTCGATAATTTAGCAGAATTCAAACAAGCTGCGAGTGAATATGAAATTTCCTGGGGAGAAGATACAAATTTAGAAGGCTGGCTGCATCACATCGCACTATTCAGCGGTGTTGATGGGCAAACTGAAAGTGATAAAGTCAAACTGATGACAATCCATACCGCCAAAGGATTGGAATTCGATTGTGTCTTTTTAATCGGATTAAATGAAGGGATGTTCCCTTCAAGACAAACGAAAAACTTAGAAGCGATGGAAGAAGAAAGAAGACTCGCTTTCGTTGCACTAACACGTGCTAAAAAAGAATTATATCTTTCAGAAGCCCAAGGCGTTTTACATAGCGGGTATACCCGCTATCCAAGCCGCTTTCTCTTTGATCTAGGATTAGAAAACGTCAAATGGGATCCAGAAATTCCAAAAGATATGCAAGAAGGTGCTAAGCGCATGATTGCTCTCAAGAAAAACTTGCTTGCCAAACCCGAACAATCCGATGCATTAAGCGTTGGCGATGTCGTTGAACATCCAGTCTTTGGCCAAGGCGTAATTCAAGAAATTCTTGCCGAACAACAAGCCATCGTAATTCAATTCGATAAGCTCAATACAACAAGAACTCTTTCCACAAGAGTGCGTTTGAAGAAAGTTGAATCCAAATCTACAAAGTCTTGGCTAAACTAAATTTGGATCATTCATTTGTATTGATCCTAAAATTGTTATTGGATACCTGTAACAAACTGCAATAGAAAAGACTGACCTGCTTAGTTGGCAGGTCTTTTCTTTAGGCGCATATGAAGAAGGAGTAGAAGCTAAGAAGATGGTGATCGCAAGATCGGCATGGTAATACATAGAGAAGACTTTGCATAGCTTCTAAAGTATATCGAAGTAGACTTTAGTGCTAGAGAGCCAATTGCAAGTTTGAGAAAGCCCCGATCACTTTTACTCAAATAAAAAAATCAACTGAGGAGCATAAAGTTGCGACGTAATTGTCGTAACATTTTGATGAAAGCTTTCAATTCTTATTGGAATCATGCCTCGATAAATATTTCAAGCTGGAAATGACCATTTGAAAAAGAGAAGTGAAGGCAAAAAACACGGATGATCCGCTAAAGATGATCCGTGTGTCTATAAAATTATGGAGTGAATGGTCGTGCTGATCAGGGGGCTGTTGGTTATTGAATAGCCAACAAAGAAAAAATTTCGAAAAGTCTGATGGAGCTATTTTACATGCAGTAACCAGTGGATTAGAGGGATCGACTTAATGCCTTCGTAGGACGTATCCAATCCAGGATCCAATGACAATACGATTTTTTCATAATTGTCATTGATTTTTTGGAGTGGTGCGAGCTCCCGCTTGCGAACATCTTCGCTAGTCATCGATTCAGTGACCTGAATATACAGTTTTTCATCTGCATTTGTCGCTATAAAATCAACTTCTAAATTGTTAACTTTTCCAATTGCGACATCATATCCTCTTCTCAATAGCTCTAAATAGACGACATTTTCAAGGATATGGCCGCTGTCCCTATTTCTAAGGCCGAGTAGGTAGTTTCGCAAGCCGATATCAACAATGTAATACTTGCCAAGTGTTCTAAGATATTCCTTACCTTTGATGTCGAAACGCTTAATCTCATAGAAAAAATAGGACTCAAGTAAAGCATTGACATAGGCTTGAATGGTATGCGTGCTAGGTATGCCTTTCCGCTTTCCATCTTCCATCAATCCTTCATTAACCAAGATGTTGCCAATAGAGGATACGGACACATTATTGCCAATATTATCCGCAAGAAACAAGATAATTTTGCGAAGTAAAATAGGATCTGTGATTTGGCGCTGTCCACGACGCTTTTCTCTTTCCAAAATATCTCTGACCACAACAGTAGAATAGATTCCCTCAAGTATTGACCATGCTTTTTCTTGATCTAAGCCGACATCTGTAATGCCAGGCATACCACCAAAACGCAAATAAGCATCAAAAACTTCTCGTAGCTCATACTGTTGCCCAAAGGAATCAAACACCTGCATTCTTGTGTTGCCTAATGCACTTCTAGTTTCTTTAATCTCGAAATCATGAAAATACAAAAACTCATTAAAAGAAAGAGGAAGCACCTTGATTTCTACGCATCTTCCCGATAAATAGGTGGAATATTCAGATGACAGTAAATATGCATTAGAACCAGTAATATAAATATCGCAATTAAAGTCCACACGGAAAGAATTTACGGCATCTTCCCAATGCTCGATTCGTTGTAGTTCATCGAAAAAAAGATACATTCGCTTTTGATCGATCACTCTTTCCTTTACATAGTTGTAAAAGTCATCCGCCGTCATCTTGTTGAATGCATAAGACTCAAAGTTCATTTCAATGATCTGATCTTCTTCAATACCAGTTTCTTTTAGATGAGAAATCATGAGCTTTAAAAGGCTTGATTTACCACAGCGTCGAATGCCAGTAATCACCTTTACAGGCTCGGTATCTTTGAATGCAATGATTTTGTTTAGATACAAATCTCTTCTTTTCAGTTTATGAGTAGCAATCATCGATCATCCCTTCTTCCTCTTTTTACACATGAATTATAGCAAAAACTCCAAAATAAATCGAGTTTCTGCAATTGATTGCAGAAACTTTACAAAAAAACAAAATATTTGTTTTTAACAGCAAAAACTATTGGCTGAAGCAAAATGCCTTTAGCCGAGAAATGTGAAGGGTACCCCAAGTCAAAGACAAAATAATAAGAGAATGACGAAGACAATGTCAGCGAAAAAATGAAAAACAGATTTGAAGAATATGTTCATATTTGCCAAAAAACAGAAAAATTGGCAAATATGAACATCTATATCTTAGAAACAGGGAATTGTTCTAAAATAAATATGCAAAATTACCAAGAAACTAAAAATTTGGCAAAAGTGAACAAGGTGGTGGCTTTATGATAGAGACTACTATGTACGAACTGCTTTATGACCTTCATTCATTTACTAGGAAAGATTTGAAAAAAGGATGGAAGAAAAACAAATCGAAATGAGTGACAGTACGATCACACGTTTTTTAAACAAAATGGTAAAAGAACAATATGTCATTAAACATAAAAATGAGTATAAGGTTGTTTCGGATAAAATAAAGAGAAAATATCGATATACACCATCCGATAAGTTGGCGGAAACTAAAGAATTGATTAGCGAGAATTATCCATATCTTGAATTTGAAGTTTGGGAATATGTGCAATTGAATGATTTTGTAAATCATTTGATCGGGAAGAATTCATTTATTATAGAAGCTGAGAAAGATTATGAGTTGGCGATTTTTGAACTTTTGAATGAACATTATCCAAGAGTTCTATTAGATCCGGCTTATGACACTTTTTCACTTTATTCGATGGACGAACCGATTGTAGTAAAAAGATTGATTTCAAGATCCCCCAAGGATAAAAATGCTCCTTATCAACCGACTCTTGAAAAATTGTTAGTTGATTTGATACAAGATGCATTTACTTCGCAGTTAATCAATAGTCACGAACTTAAAAGGATGTTTAAAATTTGTGATGAAGAATATTTCATCGACTATAGAGTGATGAAAACATACGCCAAAAGAAGAAATGCGCAGGTAAAATTGGATAATTTATTCATAGAGATCAGGGAAGAAGGCTAGTCTATGATTTCAAATAGAAATAATGATTTAGAGCATATCAACGGCTTGCACAAGAAGAGTAATAATGACCCAGCTCTCATCATTCTTGGCTCAATTAAGGACCAAGAAAAGGAAATGATCTAATCATCTAAATCATCTTCGTTCAAGAATAATCAGCAGGCAGTTACTTTGCCAATCATGGCATGACGTACTTAAATGTAGACTTTAACAGAGCTCTTTAAAGAAAGAAGGTGAAGATATGAATTTAGGAATCGAAGATGAATATCAAGAATTCAAAGCAGGTTTAGGTCAATTAGATAAAGGTCTAAAGTCAATTACTTCGATGCTCAATAAGAATGGTCGTGCCACTGTCTATTTTGGTGTTAATGACCAGGGAGATGTTTGCGGTTTAACTATTGGAACGAATACATTAATGGATATTCGAAATCGAATTCGAGATAAAATTGATCCTCGCATTTATGCAGACATTCAAGAGCTGAAAGATGATACAGGCAAAAAGTTTATCAAAGTTAGTGCAAGTGGTTTAGATGTCCCTTATTCGTTTGATGGCAGATACTATGTGCGTAATGCATCAGCAGATGAAAAAGCATCAAATGATATTTTACGAAAGATGCTTGCTACATCAGATGCAGATATTTTGCGGCAAATGTCTTCTTATAAACAAGAATTAACGTTTACTTCGCTATTTGGTATATTAGCCGGAAATGGCATTCATCCTAAACCAACTCAACAATTCTATGCAAATTATGCATTGATCAATAGAGAAGGCAAATTCAACATGAATGCGTATTTATTAGCCGATAGCAATGATATATCGATAAAAGTCGTTGCGTTTGAAGGTGTTGATAAAAGCGTGATGTCGAAAAGGACGGAATACGGCAGCCGATGTCTTTTAGTATCTATTTCAGAAGTGATGCAATATTTTGAAGCAATCAATACAACAAATGTCAATCTAGATGGTTCGATTAGAGAAGAACAAACATTATTTGATTTCCCGAGTTTTAGAGAAGCGTGGATCAATGCTTGTGTGCATAATGATTGGAAAAACGGAATTGCACCTTCTATCTATTTGTTTGATGATCGAATAGAGATCGTCTCGTACGGAGGATTGCCTTTTTCATTATCTAAAGAAGACTTTTATAAGGGGACGAGTGTTCCTGTAAACAAAAGCTTGATCACTATATTTAAGGCCGCTAAATATGCCGAACAAAGTGATCATGGAATTCCGACCTAACAATCAAGAAAAGAAGACCAGAACAAGGTCGTCGCAAAACGAAACAGAACGCTCATCCTTTCAAACAAAAAGGAGTAGTCTTGAAGAACTACTCCAAATGATATAAACAGTAAAAACACAATTAGCTTCGTGGAATGATTAGAATAACTCCACACGACCAAGTAAGAAGTCGATCAGATTGCAATGGAAAATGCCTTGATCATCGTAGAAATGGTGAGGGATATCCATGCGAATAATGATTTTTTTAAAAAAGTCCTTTGTCAGCATTAGCGATGCAAGTTCAGATGATTCCTTTTGATCTGTATCCATCTGAAAGGCGGACTGTATATAAATCTTTTTGTCAGCATCATTCACAACAAAGTCGATTTCCTTTTGCACATTTGCGCCCCGAGCGCGATCCGTTACAACACCAACGTCAACAGAATATCCACGACGCACAAGTTCATTGTAAATGATGTTTTCCATGATGTGGCCAGGATCGTATTGGCGGTAATTCAATCTAGCATTACGAAGACCGATATCTGTGTAGTAATACTTATTTGGGTACTTAAAATAAGTTTTCCCTTTTACATCATAACGCTTCGCCATGGAGACGAGGAATGAGTCAATGATGTATTTCACATAGTTGGAAACAAGAGTAGAGTTGACCTTTTCTTTTTTCATGCTGGAAAGCGCATTGGCAATATTTGTAGGATTGGTTAGAGAACTAATCTGAGAAGCAAGGAAATCGAGAATGTCATTGAGAAGATCCTCTCGTTCAATACCATTACGCTCAACAATATCTTTCACATATAATTCGTTATAGAGGGAAGATAGGTAATCTTTTTTATCCTTTTCATCAGGCAGCGCCAACAAACGAGGCATGCCACCATAAAGCATATAGGTATCGAGTGCTTTTCGCTCATCCCCACCCACAAAAGAGTAGAACTCCGCAAAGGACAAAGGGAAAACATGAATTTGCGTAGCACGACCACGAAATTCAGTTGCGATATCATTAGATAAACCTTTCGAGTTGCTTCCAGTCACATATACATCCAAGTTTTTGTGGGCTTTTAGTTCATTTAACATATCGTAGATCGAAACTTCAATGCCTCCATTTTCTTCGTCAATCACTTTGGTGGTGAGCTGGACTTCATCAATAAAAAGATAGAACTTTTCCTCTTTATTTTGGACAACGATACTTTCGACGTAATCGCAAAGCGTGATTGGATTTCTAAATTTATAGTATCGTCTTTGATCCAATTCAATTTTTATGATGTGATCTTCACGAACACCCTGTAAAAGAAGGTAGTTATAGAACAAGTCAAATAGTAATACCGACTTTCCACAGCGACGAATCCCAGTGATGACCTTGATGTCGCCATTCCACATATGATGAACGATGCGATATAAATATGAATCTCGCTTAATCATTTTATTCACCTCAAACTTACGACAAATACGTCGCTACTTTCATGTACAGTATATCATAACATTTTGGATGAACCATAAAGCAGCGGTAAGGATATCGAAAAGTTGCGACGCAAACGTCGTAACTTTTCGATATCTGCTTTAAATGTCTATTGGAATCATCTTTTCAAGAACTGTTTCATGCCATAAGTAGGCTGTTTGTAAAAAGATAAGGGGAGACAGAGTTAATAGCGGAATATAAATCACACCAGGCAATGTCCCAATGATCATCTGTTTGACCACTTTCTTCAATTGCCCAAGAAGCATTCATTGTTTTGATGGAATCAAGTAGATCAGGTGGAAGTCCTTTTTTTAAATTGTCTTGAGTGATGCTAGTTTCAATCGAAAAGTTGCGACGTAAATGTCGTAACTTTTCGATCTGCATTAGGTTTCTATTGGAATTATCTTTTCAAGAACGATTTCACGCTATAAGCAGGCTGTTTGTAAAACCTTAGATAGTTAGACGTTTAATTGCTAAAGAAAACCGATCTGATTGAAATCAGATCGGTTTTAAATTTTACTAGCCTAATCGTCGCATTAGTACCAAGCCTTTAAGCGGCTTGGTACTAAATTTTGATGCATGAATACTATGTTCATATTTGCCAAAAGATAGAAATTTTGGCAAATATGAACATACAGATCCTTGCGTGATTGAAAAAGATCATCGGATGCAAGAGGGGAAGGTCTAACGTTTGTGCAAATTCTGTCCATCTATTTCTAGCGATGATAAAATGACAAACGATATCATTCAATGATTTTATTTCCATTGTTCCAATTGGAGAATGTAGTTCAAACACCTTTTGTCTATTTGTATGGGCATGAAAAAGACAATTCTCAAATGGAATGATGTTCAAGATAGAGAAGATAAGCTTATGAAGGAAAAAAATACCCCAAAAACAAAGCGGAGTTTAATTGGTCGATTCAAAAAAGAGAGTCGAAAACAAAGTCAAACGATCAATGAAAAAGAAATTGACCGAGAACAACTCGTCGAACTTTTAAAACAAACCGCATCACAAGAAGATTGTTTAGAAGATCTTCTTGTGATTAGTCCACAACTTAAAAAGACAACAGCTGATCCATCTATGCAAAAAAAGGATCCAGATCAAGTCGGAAAAGATTTATCTAAATCGAATGTAAGTCCATTCGATTTAGATGCCGATCCAATAGAAGACAATCAAAAAAGAAGTCAGTTGGATGGGCTTGAAGAAAACCAAAGTGCTCCAAATACTCTCATGCAGCAAGTGGATGCAACAACAAAACACGATCTAGATCTTGTTCAACAAAACTTGATCAATAAGAGAAATATAAATATAGAAAGAGAAGAGAGGGAAAACTCATCTCAATCACATTCACTTGGTTCAAATTTGCATGAAATGGATCAAATGAGATTCGCTAATCAAAATGAACCAAAAGAGCAGCAAGACTTCAATCGAGAAGCACATGCATTCAATCAAGAAACAACACAAGAAAAAGGAATAGATATTGAACAGAAAGAAACAAAAGAGTTAAACGCGAATCAAGAAGGACAGTTCGATTTACAAACTGACCAAGAATTTGAAGATACTCAAAATCAAGTCAATAAGGCAGATCAAGAAAAACGTGCTTCTTTTCCTTGTCAAAATCTAAATCAGACCCTAAAACACAACAACAAATCTCTAAAACATTTAAAGTATGAAAAGGATCATCTCGATACGAGCTTGATTGAACAAGCAATCGAAGAAAAGAACACAAAGCAAGATCAAGAAAATGAAAACGTTCAGGCAGAGTCTAATTCTCAATTAATTACTGCTCAAAAAGTACAAGACCAGAAAAGCGAATTCGAGACGATTTCAAATTATCCATCGTATTTCGATTCAGTAGACAAGCCACAAGAAGAAAAACTGCAAGAAGTCCAACAACCGCAAACAGAACACTTGCAGCAAAAAGATCCAAAAAGAAAAGGACAAGATCATCACAAAACAAAACAGAACGATCATCCTTTCAAACAAAAGATCAAACACTATATGAAGCAATGGCAAACCTATTTTGTTTTAGGAGCCATCATTGCAATTGGATGTTTATTATGGAAGATTCAAGCACTCCATTTCTTTAAACTCTCCTTTGCCGGACTCATATTAGGACTAGGAATCATTGCGATCGCAATCATCATCTTCGGCTTTTACTATATGTCCAAAAAACTATGGAATATACTCGCCATCCTGCTTTGCGTTTTTGTGTTTACTCAAACTTTAGCACTCGGCAATGAACTCGATTTAATCTCGAATTCCATTGCTCAAATCAGCGATACAAACCAAAACACTGGCCGCACAATGGGCATCTATGTTCCAGCCAACATTCCAATATCTTCTTTAGAAGCACTCGATGGAGAAACAATTGGAATTATGGCGCAAAGAGATGATGAAGGCATTCATGCCGTTTTAACGAGTCTAGCCGATCAAGGCATACACGTTCAAACGAAAAGTTATTCCTCTTTGCAGCAACTCTATAAAGGTGCGAAAGGACTCGCCACAAGAGCTGTCATTCTCAATGAAGCCGATGTAGCTTTCATTGAAGACTTTGCGCCAAATCCAACAGCCACAAAGCAACTGACCAAAGTGTATTCACTGACCATGCCCGCAAGTCACAAAACCACACCAACAAATAAAAATTTAGAAGTAGAACCATATACGATTTTAATTAGCGGATCAAATGATCCGCTCACGCAAAACGCCTATCGTTCTAACTTCAATTTATTAGTGACCATTCATCCCCAAACTAAACAAGTGCTCACTACACTCATTCCAAGAACATTAGCCGTATCTTCTTCATGCCAAGAACAAAACGCTTGTCCACAAGGCATCGATGAAGAAAGACTATCTCTAGTCAGCTACAACTCCATTGAAGCACTCAAACAAAGCCTAGAACAAACACTCCAAGTCCCAATCGACTTTACTGTGCGCATTGATCTAGCAAAACTCATTGAACTCTTTGATCTCGATTCAACTCTGCGCTATCAACAAGCCCAAAGCGTTGATTCTTATATCGACATCAATCCAGGACAAGGAGATCACTATACGATTTATCAAATGAAACAGCTGATCGGCAATGTACAAGATCTTGCCCCAGACGATTTCAATCAAGAACTCACCATTCTGCGTGTGATCAAATCGATCGTCCAAGCCCAACAACTGCCCCATACAAAACAAATCGCTCCAGTTCTCGAACTGTTGCAGCAAGCGATTTCAACATCGCTTAACACCGACCAGCTTACGCAACTCATCAAAATGTTTATGATCTTCCCGATGAAGATGGAAGAACATTACACAATGCTAGCGAGTCAAACCACAACGCAATATTCACCAACACTTACTGAAACACTCTATATGGCAAAAGCAGATCCAAACTCTTTAGAAACTATTCAAACAGCGATTCATAGCATTTTGCAGGCAAGCAAAAACAAGCCCGCAAAAATCGATGTTGAATCTTTGCCTAAACCATCTACTTTGCAGGAAATGCAAAATCAAACCGTTCCAGCAATCGATCCAAGCCAAGAACAACTTCAATCTGAGTCCACATCAGAAAATCCAGAACAACCAGAACAGCAACAAGAATTAGAACAACCCGTCCAAGAAGGAATTGATCAACAAGAACAACTTGTTCAAGATCAACTAGACCAAATAGGCCAACAGCCAGTTCAAGAACCACAAGAACAAGCCATCGATTCTGTCATTGAACTCGACCAAGAAATTCAAGTTGAATAAGAAAAAATCGGTTAAGAAAACAAATTGAGTAAGAAAAATAAATAAACAAATCGAATCAGACTTGAACTATAGTCCAATAAGGCGATAGTCCTACAGTCCAAAGTCAAATGCATAAACAAGTGGATGTCATGTTCAATAGATCTGCGCAAACGAATAGCTCTGCACGAGTTGAACCGCATATTAAATGGATCAGAAAAGAATAGAATAAGATTTGCAGGTACAGATCAAAAAATGATGGTCAACGAATAGGTCAATGTGATCAAATTGATCAATGCACAAATCAATAGGATGCATTTTGAATTGATCTGTGCAAACGAATACCTCTGCACAAATTGATCTGTTTATTGATTGGAACAGCACAAATCGATCGAGTGATTCAACTTGATCGATTTGATCAATTGAATCAAGTTAACTAAATTTTCTACTTGATCAACCTGATCAATCATTCAACATGACAAACCGATTAACTTAGTCAATGCAATCAGCTCAATTCAACCAAGGATATTGAGTCATCCTATTCAATATTCAATCAGGAACAGATCGTCATAAATAAAAAATAGAGAATAAAGAAGAGATATACACATTTAATGAGGAATAGAAATAAATAGAAGATCAACCAACAAACAGTCCAACTGTCTTTGCTCAACAATCTCAATTGCAACTCGCAATTCGAAAACCTCATTCATTATTCTCCATTCCTGCAAGCAATATTTATAGGTACAATATTGGCAGACACAAAGCGAAAACAAATGATAAATCCAGATTGAAGCAATAACTTAAAACTAAGATCGAAGAAACGACGAAAACAAGTACTCAACTTCGATCTTCAATCAACCACAACAAAATAAAGAACATTCAAAAAAAGTTCTAAAAAAACAAGAAACATTTAAAGTCATAAAAGAAATAAGGAATATAAAAAACAGAAAGGGGAATCTTTCAATGGTTAAGATTCAAGAACTCTACTCACTCGAACACACACTCGCTAAAGACTACCTTTTACAATATGAATATCCATGGCAAGCACTCAAAGGCATTCACGAACTCATCTTGCAACTAAGCCAAACACTTGATGAACACTACAAGCAAGTATCAGAAGGTGTCTATGTCCATGAAACCGCAAAAATTTATCCAAACACTTATCTTGGCAGTCCATGTATTATTGGACCCCGCACAGAAGTTAGACCTGGCGCATTCATTCGCCAAGATGCATTAGTCGGAGCTGATTGCGTTGTTGGAAACTCCACAGAACTTAAAAACGTGATCCTCTTCGATCACGTGCAAGTTCCTCATTATAACTACGTCGGCGACAGCATCCTTGGCTATTATTCTCATATGGGTGCTGGCTCCATTACATCAAATGTCAAAAGCGATCAAACACTCGTTGTCATCAAAGACCAAGAACAGAGCTATGAAACCGGACTTAAAAAAGTTGGAGCCATGTTAGGTGACCACGTTGAAGTTGGATGCAACTCCGTATTAAACCCAGGAACAATTATTGGCTGCGACACAAACATCTATCCATTATCCCGTGTCCGCCACGTTATTCCTGCTCATTCTATTTATAAAGACCAAGATAATATTGTTCTTAAAAAATAGAACGTTCTGGATCAATTGATAATGTCTTGTAAACAGCAGCTCATATGATTTGATCTATATTTATTCTTTGAATCATCCTTCTTTGATCCATCTAAAACAAACAGGATGAATCACGCAATGTGGAAAACGGTTTCACAAACAATCAAACCAAAACAATCCCAAAAGAATTCTTAACATTTTAGAAAACTTGTTCAAAAACCAATAAAAAACAACAAAGGATTGAACAGTCATCAATCAAAAATTAGAATTCAATAGCCACACATAAGAAAGCTATCCAAAATAGCATAATTATGGAAATAA
>JAUMZN010000040.1 GCA_030528085.1 Erysipelotrichaceae bacterium
AAAATAGGAAGCCGCTGGACAAAGAAGAACTACCTTGAAAGAGGTAGTTTTTTTTATGCTTATCCGTTTGTTGAATCAATCGCTCTCTATAAGAAAAGCCTGCAAGTTAGGAAGTTCCTTTCTTGCAGGCTTTGTTTTACTAATCAAAATTTTTTAGTTTGGGTTTTGCGATCGTCAATTTTCGATTCATGAAAAGTTTCGTTTCTTACACTGTCCTTCAACCAAAAGCTGCCAATGAATAGCCAATAAATTAGGATATAAGCAATATCAGCTAAGAGTTCGACCCATATGTTTTGATATTCAAGACAGATGCGGTGAATTAAAGCGAGAATAAATGGGGAGCAAAATCCTAAAACAATGATCTCGTAGAAGTTATGTCGTTTTAAATAGATAATGACAGATTTCGAATTTTCATCATTTTCTATCCCTTCTTTGTGAATTCTGTTTTCTGAGTACAGGTATAGGATCAATAGAATCAAATACCCAGTTGTAATGAGAACATTTAGAGGACCTGCAAATTCAAAATCCCAATGCACATTAATCCAATGACCGCCGCATAAAAGAAGTGGTAAACAAAAGGCGATAATAAGAAATGATTTTAACGTTCGATGTGCAATATGAATCATGATCAATCCCTCCTTGTCTTTACAATATGATCTAAGCATATGGATAGAAATTTATATATGACTATTGCAGAAGTGGTTAGTTTCAATGCACATTCGGTCATCCATAACAACGATTAAAATATTGATATGTAGATGGTGGATTGTCATAATCCTTAATAAGGAGATACATTATGTCGAATATATTGATTTTGGAAGATGAGAAAATTTATGTCCAAGAAATTAGCCGGATTGTTCTGGAAGTTTTTCCAATGGCCAATTTGATGATTGAATCTTCTGTGCCTTCTACGTTATCGATTATTCCTGATCTTGCGATTCTTGATATCGGATTGGAAGGATCAAAAGACGGGATTCAATTTATGCATGAATATGGAAAACAGATTCCCGCAATCATCTTCTATTCAATGTGTTTTGGCAGAATTAAAGAGTCATTTGGGATTAACGTTCTAGGATTTGTAGAAAAAGGGGAAGATGATTCGGTTTTGAAAGAAAAATTACTCCAAGCTAAACAAATTCTTGATGGGATCCCGGTTGTCTGGCTGCAAGATCAAAATAAGAGAGCTATTCCTGTCCGAACAGACTTGTTATGTTCATGTCATCGCATCGATCGCGTGATCTGGTTTACTGATCTTCAAGGAAGAGAGCTTCGCACAAAAACGGGTAAATTAGACAGCAGCCAACCTTGGTTTGAAGATCACTTTGTCTGGATCAATCAAGGTGAAGCAGTAAATATTCATCAAATTCAATCAATCGAAAAAGACTGTATTACGCTTCGCAATGGGAAAAAAGTATATCTCAGCCGCCGCTACCGCCGACGATTTGAAATAGAGGTGAATCGATTATGATTCGCTATGTACAAATATTGGCTTGGATCATAAAATCGACTTCTACCTATTTTCTTTTAAAAGAAGCTTGTCGATTCCAAGAAAGACGGCTTTGGATGATCGTGATTCGAGTTTTAATGAATGCGATGTTTTCTTTATCTATATGGACGATTCATTCTTTTCCTTTTTTAATAGGCTGGCTGATGCAGATCTTTTGGGATATGGTGATGATTAGTGATTTGCGGCTAAAAGAGAGTAAAGGGGTAATCTTTTGGCGCCATTTAGTTTATGTGGCAACGATCGAAAGTTCATGGTTATTAGGTACTTGCTTGTTTGGAGGATGGACATTCTCTATATTTAGCGTTGAAGGAAATCCAATCTACGCCTTGTTGGGGATGATTTGTTCTATTTTGGTGAGTGGGCTTCAATTTTTGCCAATGATGCGCTTCAATCAAAATGGCTTTAATCGAAAAATTTCTTTGTTGGTGATTGGAATGATGACGCTGAATGTTTTGAGTGTTCAAATTTTCGATACGATCGGAATCAACAGTATTTACTTTTATTTAGTCATTGTTTTGTATAGCTTTTTGTTGATTGTTGCGATGCAATTTTTGATAAACAAAGAACAATTGCAGAAAAAAGAAGCAGAACTACAAGCGACTGAGCAGGCGATTGCACAAGCAAATATCAAAATTGAAGATCAAAGTAATCAACTTCGCGAAATACGGCATTCGCTAAAAGACCATATGCGGATTATCCAATTGCTTAATCGTCAAAACCGTAACGAAGAAGTGGATCAGTATTTAAGCGAATTAATTGGTGAATGTAATGTGAGTCACTTTACGTTTTATTGTGAAGACATCGTATTGAATGCATTGTTCAATCAGATGGTCGCTTCCTATCCGAAAATCCATTTTGATTTATTGGTAGATGCGCAGATTGATAAAATTCCTAATGAATTTGTCGAAGCAATTTTTCTTGCGATTGATAATGCGATTGATGAACTTGACCGCCATCAAGATTTACCGAAAACAATTACAGTTATGTTGCGGCAAGATCAAGGAAAATTGATTGGAACGATCCGCAATCCGCTCTTTTCAGTCAAATCTTTGCGAACCGAAAAGACAGGGCAAGATCATGGAATTGGATTGACGAGAATGAAAAAACTACTGAATGATTTGGATGGAACGATCCAAATTGATCAAGGCAGCCAATTCGTTCTAACTATGACGATTCCGATGAACAAAATTTAAAAACATCACAAAATGAAAAGCCAATATCTTCCTTTATATAAAGAAAATATCGGCTTTTTTTTACATAATAAGGTGAGACTAGGAATATAATTCTTTGCGGCGTAAATTCCAATACGGAGTACGGTTACGGATTTGATCGACTTGTTTTGGATCGATTTCAACACTTAATACACCTGGATTTTCATCTAGTTGATCAATAATCTTGCCATCAGGACCGACAACGAGCGAATGTCCATAGCTTGTATAAGTGGCATAGGTTTGTTTTGCGGGATTAGCAGCAAGATAAAAGATTTGATTTTCCATTGCTCGGGTTTTGAATAGCGCATTCCAATGAATTGGTCCGACTTTATCGTTGAATCCACATGGTGCAGCAATCATAAAACAGTCTTGGGCAATTGTTCGTGCTGCTTCAGGAAAGCGATTATCCATACAAATCAAAATTCCGATTTTTCCCCAAGGAGTAATAAATGATTTGAATTGATTGCCATCAGTAAAGACATCTTTTTCGTCATACGTATGGTTTGGGGTATGAACCTCGAGTAAATGAGTCTTATCGGCGATTTCGACGATTTCTCCATTTGTGTTGATGACTGCACATGAATTATAGAGAAGATCGTTTTCTTTACGCGGCAACGTGCCAGCGATGATCCAAATGGAAAGTGATTTTGCGGTTTGTTGTAGCGGTTGAATATAGTCATCCCATTCATCTTGGTGTTTTAAAATTTCTTCATTGATAAATGGGGTGTTCCAAAGTTCTGGCAACAAAACAAGATTGGCATGATCGCGCGTGGCAGCAAGTTCGATCAGCGCAAGGACTTGTTCTAAGTTTTTTTGCTTGGAATCAGATACGATTGGTTGCAGTAAAGAGACAATCATAAGCGACCTCTTTCTATTATTTGATCTTTAAAGTTTTCTTCTTTGTTTTCTCTTCTCTATAATGGAAGCCATGGATATTCAAGGATTATTAAATTGGTACAACAAAGAAAAACGGGATTTACCTTTTCGTCATGAAAAGAATCCTTATCATATTTGGGTTTCGGAGATCATGTCTCAACAAACGAGAATTGAAGCAATGATTCCTTATTACAATTGCTTCGTTGCTCGTTATAAAACGATCACTGATCTTTCCGATGCCGATGATGAAGAATTAACTAAACTGTGGCAGGGTTTAGGTTATTATGCAAGAGTTCGCAATATGAAAAAGGCGGCTCAAGTATGCGTTGAACAATATGATGGCAAGCTACCCAAAACGAAAAAAGAATTGAAGAAACTGCCAGGAATTGGTGATTATACAGCAGGTGCGATTGCATCCATTGCTTATAATGAACGCTGTACGGCTATCGATGGCAATGTTATTCGCGTCGCTTCTCGTTATTATTGGTTGGATCAAGACTTTAACAATCCAAAAAATAAGCGAGAACTCGATGCGTTTTTACAAACAAAACTGCCTGAAGAAAAAGATATGTCTGATTTTACGCAAGCGATGATGGAACTAGGGGCAAGGGTTTGTACGCCTAAAGTTGCACGCTGCGCAAGCTGTCCGATCCAGTCTTCTTGTATTGGAGCGACAAAAGAAAATCCTTGCGTTTTGCCTGTTGCGAAAAAGAAGTTAGAACAAAAAATAGAAGAGAAGACAGTTTGTATTGTGGCGGGTTGGAAAGATGGACAATGGTGGATTCATCTTAACCAACGTGCCAATAAAGGCTTGCTTGCGGGTATGTATGAATTTGATGAAAGCTTCCAAAGCTTTCTTGAACTTCAGCCAAAGTCAGATTTTCAGACTATGATTCATGATCAAGATATAAAAGATGAGCGATCTGCTTTTTGTCATTATGATTTAGATCAAGATGAATTTGTTTTTACGCATAAAATATGGAAAATGAAAGCTGAACTTATGATCTATCCGGTCGGGGAAGGATTTTCGAGTATAGAAGAAATCAAAAACGAAAAAGCGATCCCAACAGCCTATGAAAAACTGTATCAGCGTGCTTTAACTAAGCTGCAAGAGCTTGAGCACGAGCAGATTGTAAGTGAATAAAGGATCAATAAAGATTTAAATCAGTTAAAGAATATCGATGAGAAAGGACAATGAGATGAGCCAACAAGTAAAAATGGTCGTTTGCGATTTAGATGGAACGTTACTCTTCGATCCGAAGCGCATCACAAAACGGACAAAGAAAACAATTCGCGAATTACGCAAACAAGGAATTTTATTTGGAATTTGTTCAGGTCGTTCGGCATTAGCCCTCCAACAAAAAGTGAAAACTTGGGGAATTGAAAACGATGTTGATTTCGTTTTGGGATTTAATGGAGCGATGTTTTGGGATCCAAAAACTGGGGTTGTTGAATCGCGATTACAATTAAATCCCGAAGATATTCAGCCGATTATGGATGCTTGCCAAGGGTATAAATTCACATTTGGGGAATACCAAGGAAACGATATGATCGTTACCGCAATTAACTTTTTGACAAAAGCAATGGGCGGCCGCAATGAGTTAGGCATAAAACAAGTCAGCCCGCAAGAACTCATTCAGCCAGCACTTAAATTCATGGCGATTGGCATGCCTTGGACATTGAATAAGTGGTGGAAATCGAATCGCAAAGAAACGCTACAAACAGCGCGTGTTTTTCGCTCTGGCCCTTTCTTATTTGAATTCGTCAATCGCAATCTATCTAAACTTGAAGGGATTAAAACTGTATGCCAAAAGTACGGGGTGCAATTAGATGAAGTAGTCACTTTTGGCAACGATAATAATGATGTGGAAATGATTGGCGGCACAATTGGTGTGGCGATGAGCAATGCGAATCAAGCGGTAAAAGAAGTAAGCTCTTATATCACAACGTCTAACTTTACAGATGGTGTCGCAAAATTTATTGAAGCGAATATTCTCGATCCAAATGCTAAGCCGTTAGTCGCCAAAAACATCCCTTCATCCAAACGATAAATGAATTGATTCAAGGTCTTTTAAACATATGTCTAAAGACCTTTTTGTTTTGTTTGAGGCAGTTGAATCTTTGTTGGATCAACAACGAACAACTAAGGAAAACGGGATTTGAAAAAAGAGAGGATAAGTGGCAATTTGCCGATAAGCAAGGCTTTTTTGTCTTAGTCTTAGGGAGTTTGCCTTTACTGTATGCACAAACAATTGTAAAATAAAAAAGTTTAAGTTTGTTTGATGATTTTAAAGGTTAAACATCATCTTCAATAGATCAAGCAAAGATCAGTTTTGGTTAAAGACAAACTTAAAAAACGAATTTAGCTCATGTTGAGATTTAGCCAAAATTCGTAAACAAAACGACTAGAAAGTATTAGAACAAGCTTTGGCATAGAGCAAGAAGATCAGCCTATGTTAAAATAAAGTTTACTAAAAATGAGTGAGAGGAGATTTAAATGGCTCTTTTTGGAGGAATGTTCTCAGAAGAAGCTCGAGAACTCAAGCAATTAGAAAAAACTGCAGATAAAGTTCTTTCTTATGATGAAGCAATGAAGAAGCTCACTGATGAGCAGCTCAGAAATAAAACTGAAGAATACAGAGAACGTCTCGCAAAAGGCGAAACTCTGGACGATTTATTACCAGAAGCATTTGCGACTGCCCGTGAAGCGGCATACCGTGTAATCGGGGAAAAACCATACAAAGTTCAGATCGAAGGTTCTGCAGCAATGCACCGTGGTGACATTGCCGAAATGAAGACAGGTGAAGGTAAAACTTTAACTGCAACAATGGCAGTTTACTTAAACGCATTGTCTGGTAAAGGTGTACACGTTATCACTGTCAACGAATACTTAGCAGGACGTGACGCGGCATGGATGGGTGAAATCTACCGTTTCTTAGGCTTAACTGTAGGCGTAAACAAACGTGAATTATCCCCAGCTGAAAAACGTGCAGCATATGCTTGCGACATTACTTATACAACAAACTCCGAACTTGGATTTGACTACTTGCGTGACAACATGGTTACGGATGTAAAAGATCGCGTACTTCGTGGATTGCACGTTGCGATTGTCGATGAAGTTGACTCCGTATTAATCGACGAATCTCGTACACCATTGATTATTTCCGGTGGTAAAAAAGATACTGCCAACTTATATATCGCAGCCGATCGTTTCGTTAAAACATTAACTGCTCCAACATACGAATACGATAAATATTCTAAAGAACAGAAAATCGTTTCTGGCGACTACGACATCGACGAAAAAACACGTCAAGTTATGTTGACAGATACAGGTGTGGAAAAAGGTGAAAAATTCTTCAACTTGAGCAACCTGTACGATATGGAAAACACACAGCTCGTTCACCATATCAACCAAGCTTTAAAAGCAAACTACGTCATGATGAAAGACGTTGAATATGTTGTCAGCGATGAACAAGAAATCGTCATCGTCGACCAGTTCACTGGCCGTACTATGCCAGGTCGTGCGTATTCCGATGGTCTGCACCAAGCAATTGAAGCAAAAGAATGCGTACCAATTAAAGAAGAAACTTCTACTTTAGCAACAATCACTTACCAGAACTTCTTCCGTCTTTACGAAAAACTTGCTGGTATGACAGGTACCGCAAAAACTGAAGAAGAAGAATTCTTAAATACATACAACATGCGCGTTGTTGTCATTCCAACAAACCGTCCAATTGCCCGCCAAGACTTACCAGATGAAATCTATGGCCGCAAAGTAGACAAATACAAAGCGCTCGTTCGTAAAGTTAAAGAATTATATGAAAAAGGACAGCCAGTTCTTGTCGGAACAATTGCGGTTGAAGTATCCGAATTGTTACACGAAATGTTGAAAGCAGAAGGAATTCCTCATGAAGTCCTCAACGCGAAAAACCACGCTCGTGAAGCAGAAATCGTTGCTAAAGCAGGTCGTCCAAAAGCAGTTACGATCGCAACAAACATGGCTGGACGTGGTACTGACATCAAATTAACAAAAGAAAGCCGTGAACTCGGTGGTCTTGCAGTATTAGGTTCTGAACGTCATGAATCCCGTCGTATCGATAACCAGCTTCGCGGCCGTTCTGGTCGTCAAGGGGATCCAGGATTCTCTAGATTCTACGTTTCTTTAGAAGATGATTTGATGGTTCGTTTCGGTACAGATAAACTGAAAAACTTATTCTCTTCTATTGGCGATCAACAAATCGAATCCAAACAAGTTACTCGCTCTATCACAATGGCGCAGAAAAAAGTTGAAGGCTTCAACTTCGATACTCGTAAAAACTTATTAGACTACGATGACGTATTAAGAAGACAGCGTGAAATCATTTATGATCAGCGCAATAAAGTCCTCGAAAGCGAAAACGTTCATGACATGGTTAAATTGATTTTTGAAAAAGTCATCGATCAAGCTTTACAGGCAAACATCACAGAAAGCCGCAAAAACGAAATCGATTTACCAGGCTTAGTTAAATCTTTAGAAGTAATCGGATTAACTGGCGATCGCGCAATTCATGTTAATGAATTAGAAGGTAAAGACTACAAACAATTGCAGGAATACATTTCCACAAAAGTTTGGAACGATTACGAACATGAAATCGAATTGGCAAAAGCACAATTCCTGCCATTCGAGAAAAACGTTGTACTACGCAACATCGATAGAAACTGGATCGAACATATCGACCGCATGGATAAATTGAGAAGTGGTATTTACTTACGTTCTTATGCACAAAACAACCCACTTCAACAATATGTTCAAGAAGGCTTTGACATGTTCGAAGATATGAACCGTCGAATCGATAGAGAAATTGCTTCTTACTTATTAAAAGTGCGTATTCGCCAAGAAAAACCACAAAACAAAGTTGAAGAAGCAAGATCTGCTGTGGAGGCAAGAAAAAATGGAACTGTTCGAGCTTAAACAGATTCTTTCTACTCACCTGGAGAAGTTGGACGCTCTAGGTGAGTCACTTTGACTTGCCAAGCAAGAAAGAAAAAATTAAAGAATACGATCAAATGATGTTAGAGGATGGGTTTTGGAGCGATCAGAAAAAAGCCCAAAACATCATTCGCCGTCAAAACTCCCTTAAAGATATCGTTAGCTCATATTCTGAACTTCGTGAACTGTTTGATGGGTTAAACGAAACGGCAGAAGCACTTAAAGCGGAACTCGATGAAGAACTTCTTGAAATGGCTTCTTTAGAAGCTCAAGAAGCTGTTGAAAAGATGGACGACTTTGAAGTAAAAGTGCTTTTATCGGGAGAATACGATAACTCCAATGCGATTCTCGAATTCCATCCAGGTGCTGGCGGAACAGAATCTTGCGATTGGACAGCGATGTTATACCGTATGTATACACGCTATGCGCAATCCAAAGGATTCAAAGTTTCAGTTTTGGACTACCAAGATGGAGATGAAGCGGGAATTAAATCAGCAACGATTTTAGTCGAAGGCGAAAAAGCATATGGCTATTTAAAAGGCGAAAAAGGTGTTCATCGTCTCGTGCGTATTTCACCATTTGATGCTGGAGCAAGACGTCATACTTCTTTTTCCTCTGTAGAAGTCATGCCGCAATTCAATGACGAAATCGAAATTGAAATTAAACCAGAAGATTTACTCATTGAAACAAAACGCGCTTCTGGGGCTGGAGGTCAGCACATCAACAAAACTGACTCGGCAATCCGCATGGTGCATAAACCAACAGGAATTGTTGCGACTTGCCAATCGGGACGAAGCCAAATCCAAAACCGTGAAGAAGCACTCAATATCTTAAAATCTCGCTTATTACAAAGAGAGATTGAAGAGCAACAAAAGAAAATTGCCCAACTCAAAGGCGAAACAAAAGCCAATGAATGGGGCAGCCAAATTCGTTCCTACGTTTTACACCCTTATACATTAGTTAAGGATGCTAGAACAGGCTATGAAACGAGCCAGGCGCAAAGCGTATTAGATGGAAACTTAGATGGTTTCATCTTTGCGTGGTTAAAATCACAAGTTGCTTAAAATTAAATCAATACAAATCAGGTCACCTCAAAGCAGGTGGCCTTTTTTCATAAGATCATCCATTAGAAAATTATCATATGATAAATTAAAGATAGAGATGCAAAAGGAGGATGTGTATGAAAAAAGTACGTAAGAAAAACAAGATTGTCACTTTGGTTAAACTAATCTTGCTTGTGATCATCTGTATTGGCTTATATGTCCTCTTTCGTTATCAAAATACCTCGAACAGAAGATTGCCTAATCGATATGAAGGGGATATTGTCCAAGTTCATAGTGCCATAGATCAAGATGGAGATGGCATTGATGATCAAACAGACATTTTGCAAGGCACATTGGATTACATTGCGACAAAACCAAAATACAAAAGCAAGTATTACATGACGGGCTATTCAAACGATGAATATGGAGTATGCACCGATGTTGTCGCTCATGCTTTAAAGAATGCCGGCTATGATTTGATGGTATTAGTCCAAGAAGATTTACAAAGAAATCCTAATGGCTATTCGATCGCCGTTCCTGATGCAAAGATCGATTTTCGCCGTGTTAGAAATTTAGAAGTATATTTCGCACATAATGCGATTAGTCTTACAACGAATATCCATGATATCGAACAATGGCAAGGTGGCGATATTGTGATCATGAATGATCATGTTGGAATTGTTTCTGATCATCGCAATCAAAATGGCGTTCCTTATGTCATCCATCATAATGGGCCATGGCAAGATCGCTATGAGCAAGATATTCTCGAAGATCGCACAGATATCGTTGCTCATTATCGAATGAGTTAAAAAAGAAGATCACTTTTTAGGCGAATTTAATATTTGCCCAGTACAATAAAAATAGTTAAATATCGCAAAGGAGGAAAACGAAATGAGAATCCATTCTAGCGTATTAGAGCTTATTGGAAATACACCACTTGTAGAAGTGAAGAATATTGAAAAACAAGAACAGCTTCCAGCCCGGATTGCTGTAAAACTAGAATCGAAAAACCCAGGGGGAAGCGTTAAAGATCGTGTCGCTTTGAATATGATTTTAAAAGCTGAACAAGAAGGTTTAATTAAAGAGGGAACAACAATTATTGAAGCGACTTCTGGAAATACCGGAATCGGCTTAGCAATGGTAGCAGCTAGACGCGGTTATGATGTTGTGATCGTGATGCCTGATTCCATGTCTGTTGAAAGACGAAATTTATTAAAAGCATTTGGTGCGCGATTAGAACTGACTCCAGGTGCTAAAGGGATGACAGGTGCGATCGAACGTGCGAACGAATTAGCCCAAGAACTTGGCAATGTCTTTATTGCCGGTCAATTTGAAAACGAAGCAAATCCAGAAATCCACTATATGACAACAGGTCCTGAAATTTGGAATGATACGGATGGCACAGTAGATATTTTTGTTTCCGGTGTAGGAACTGGCGGAACGATTAGTGGAACAGGCAGATATTTAAAAGAAGAAAACCCAAATATTAAAGTTGTTGCGGTTGAACCTGCAACATCCGCTGTATTGTCAGGCAAAGAAAAAGGTGCTCATGGCATTCAAGGAATTGGTGCCGGATTTGTTCCTCATACTTTAGATACAGAAATCTATGATGAAATCATGACGATCGAAGATGAACAAGCTTATCAAGCAGGTCGTCAATTAGCACAAACAGAAGGAATTTTAGTTGGCATCTCAGCTGGAGCAGCTTTTGCGGCCGCAAAAGAACTCGCAAAACGCCCAGAAAACAAAGGGAAACTCATTGTAGCTCTCTTGCCAGATACTGGCGATCGCTACTTATCAACGAAAATGTTCAATGAATAAAAAATAAGCTGGTCATTGCGACCAGCTTATTTTATTCGTTAATCATTAAAGATCGATAATGTCGTTATGTTTGTTGAATGCTTGGAAGACAAGAATAACGGATTCAACAATTAAAACCCATCCCGTAATAGTCATGATCATGTCGATCACAGCGGATGGTCTAAACATCAAGAATACCGCAACGACAAGCATGAGCAAGGCAACTGTAAAATCAATACCCCAAGAAGCGATGCCGGAGCGTTTGAAGATCAATGCTTTTTGGAGCTGAGTAAGCGATTGGATCAAAATAAAGATGCCCGCAAAAATTGGAAACATATTCAATAATAAATTTGGATTAATCGCAAGCAGAAATCCAAAAATTAGAGCTGGAATTCCAACAACCATCGCAGAAAGACCGACTGCTGTCTGCTTGGCATTAAAATAAGTGAAGAGTTCATAACCACCAAATGCGCAGGCCATAATGCCTAATACACGAATTGTCGCAGTTAAAATACTTCCAGAAAAGACACATAAAACTAACCCAAAGAGAAAATACATCAGTGCGATTAGAAGTGTCTCTTTTTTCGATGGGGATAAAAAACGTTTCATACTCTTTCCTCTACTTTCTAAGTTCATTATTGATCACATGATTGTGATTTGATTTCAAGATGCCTGACTTTCTAAGTAATGCGTTCGACCAGTCTTGAAATATAGAACTGGCTATATTATAGAACGGATTTATGGAAATGATCCTTACAATGAACTAAGGAAAGTGCCAGGATGAATTGGCTGTAGGGAATCGGACAGCATTTTTGCGCAAACAATATCGATCGCGTTAAAATGAAGTTATAAATGAGAACTAATCATTTGTTGAACAAAAAAGTTCAACTTAAAAGGAGAAAATATGGTAAGAAAAGCTGCAGTAGTGATGGATACTGGATTTGAAGAATTAGAAGCAATGGGACCAATCGCTTTATTGCGCCGTGCAGGAATGGAAGTTGATCTGGTCAGTGCGAATAATGGTGATGAAGTAACAGGAAGATTTGGCGTAACTTATAAACCTGCTAAACCTTTCAAAGACTACGATTTTTCTGATGTCGATGTCCTCATCGTACCAGGAGGCGGTCATTGGCCAAAAATCGAAGCGAATGAAGAAGTGAAAAAAGTGATTCGTCAGTTCTATGACGATCCAAACAAATGGTTAGCAGCAATTTGTGCAGCACCAACAATTCTTGGCCGCATGGGTCTTTTAAAAGGGAAAAACTATACTTGCTTCACATCTATGGACGAAGACTTTGGCGGAACATATATCGACCAAAGAGCAGTTGTGGATGGTCGTCTAATTACTGGCCGCTCTGCAGATGCTTCCATTGATTTTGCGTATGCGATCATGGAATGTGTCCTGGGTAAAGAAAAAACAGAAGAAGTAAAAGCATCTATCTTTGCTCATTAAGCAAAATAGAAATCAAATAGAGAATAAGAAAAGGGGAGAATAGAACGAAAAGTCTATCCTCCCCTTTTTATACATGATTTTATTCTTGAGATTGTTTTGGCATTTCTTGTTGCAAGAAGGTTTTGATTTTTTGACCATCTAAAAAGCCTTCTAAGTAAAGTTTATGCAAGTTCGTTGAATCGCGTTCTAACGTATCAATACCCATTGTATCGGCAGGAGCGACAATCAACACTTTGCCTTCTTTTTGAAGCTCTTTAGCTTGAGCGACGATTTGGTTATATCGTTCTGCACGCGTGCGCAAGCCTTCCGCAGCTTGTGGATAATGTTTCATAAAGGTCGCAATTGCTGCATCTTTTAGCGGCTTGCGATCGACATCTGAAGGTTTTGTTAAAACGATGACGATTTTATCTGCTCCCATTTCCAATGCTTTTTCCAAAGGAATAGTATCAGACAAAGCACCATCAAAGAATGGCACACCAGCGATCATGTATGGTTTATTGACAACTGGGATCGAGCAGCTCGCTTTAAAAATATCGTATTGGTTTTCTTCCAACCAGCGACGATCGAAATAAGCAGGTTTACCAGTAATCGCATTTGTCGCAACAACGATCATCTGCGTATTCGATTTTTTAAATGTCGCATAGTCTAGTGGGAATTCTCCATCAGAATTGGAAAGCGTACTGTAAATGTAGTCGAGATCCACAAACGAACCAGTTTTGAAAAAGTTGTGAACCGACATATATTCTGGACGAGCCGAATATTCACGATAGAACATGTAGTTGCGACCAATTTGTTTAGCAAGATAACTCGCAATATTTGCAGAGCCAGCACTAATACCAATCGCAATATCAAATTCGATTTCATCCATTAAACAAGCATCAAAAACTCCAGCAGCATACATGCCACGCATTCCGCCGCCAACATCAATAATTGCAGTTTTCATATTCAATATCCTTCCGAATGATTATTCGTGTAGTACTTTTTCATTATAGAGCGCAGTCGACTAAATCAAGCGTGACATGCTTTTCAAATTTTGCCAAGGACTAGAAAATGGCAGAAGGAGAAGAATCTTGATTTCAACATCGGCATGAACTACAATAGTCCTACGTGTGTGCCCGTAGCTCAATGGATAGAGTGACAGATTCCGATTCTGGCGGTTGGAGGTTCGAGTCCTCTCGGGCGCGCCATTTTTTTATTTATAACTCCATTGATGATGTCCATATAGCTCAGCAGGATAGAGCGATCGCCTCCTAAGCGATAGGTCGAAGGTTCGAATCCTTTTATGGACGCCAGCCAACAATGCTGTAAGACTTTATGTTTAAGGTTTTACAGCTTTTTTGTTTTCTCTTCTTTCCGCTCTGTATGTTCTATTCATAGAAACAATCATTTGAAGACTGAAAAAGAAGCACCGTTTAGTTGCAAAATATGCTTAAACCCGAATTATTCAAAACACTCAGAGAAATGAACATCACAAAACTTGAAAACGATCAAG
>JAUMZN010000041.1 GCA_030528085.1 Erysipelotrichaceae bacterium
AACAATCAAATGAAGAACAACAATCAGAAGAGCCTTTAACCGAAGATCCTCCTACTTCACAAGAAGAGGTTACGCCACCTCAACAAGAACAACCACCAGGACAACAACCGCAAGAAAATCCAAGTCCATCACAAAACCAACCAACAAAAGTTCCAATTCAAGAAGAGGTGACAAGACCAAAACCAATCGCCCCAAATACGAATCAACCTAGTCAATCCCATGAAATACCAGTCGTAAATCAAGAGGAATGCAAAATCGAACTTCAGTCAAATCAAAAAACGTTTGCCTCAGGACAAAAAGTATTCGCGCAAAATCTAGCGGATGTAAAACTCGTCGCAGATCAAGGAACGATTTTGAAAGTAGAAGTTATTTCGCAAGATACAAAACAAACGTATGCATCTTTGCAAGAAGCTGCAAAATCTGAACAATCGGGAACTTTTGAAGTGAAAGCGACCGTTTTGGATCAGAACTTGCAAGAACAACAAGCTAATTGGACAGTCATTCAAGTTGGCGGCACGATTGCGACAAGTACGACAACACAGGGCAAGCAAGTGGATGTCGTTTATCAAATGGATGAACAAGGGCAACTCAGCGCCCAAAGAAAAAGCCATAACCAAACGATTCAGCTGTATCGAAAGTTTGAACCTTTAAAAGATAAAAACATTCAAAGTGGAGAACAGCTACGTCTTTATCTCGATAAAGAGCCAGGAAATTATCAAGTCCAAATTAACGGCAAACCGGCAGAAGCACAAATGGAAAAGGACGAACTTGGCCAACCTTATATCCCAATCGAGGCAAAAACAGGATCGAATACGATTCAACTGTTTAAAGATGGTCAAGAACTATTCAGCCAAGAAATCTTTGCGAATGCGCAAAAGCACTTTAAAGGATATCTCATCGCAGCCGCATCTGTTTTGGTTGCGTTTGCGATTGCCTTTACGGTGTATAAACGACGAGGACAAGTGAGTGTATGAGTATATTTGGATGAATCATCTTCATGTCCAAAAATTTAATAAAAAAGAAATGATCGAATCCCTCGGCAGTCAATCGCTACAAATACCGGCAAGCCGACACGATTTTTGCCTTAAACAAATTAATGATTTAAAGATCAATGAAGTTTTAAATGTCAATCAATTTTGGATTGCTAAACGAGAAAATCAATATTGCTGCATCAAGAGTAATGAGTTTGAACAAAAGGAAGATCAAGAACTATTGAAATTAAAAAAACGCCTTAAACATGGCGGATTTCAACTTGATTGGACTATCCAGGACAAGTGGCAGCTTAAATATCTTGCCAATGTGAAGCATGCGAAAAATTATACTCAATGGATTTATCGCAATGGAAAGCGGATCGACAAACAAGATGTCTCTCTTCAAGAAGAGGATTGGATTTATTGTTGGCCATACGAGTTTTATGTTCTAGATGATTCGCTTTGGATCAATCTTGAACATCCATATAAAACTAAAAATCTCGATCTATTTTCTTATGACAAAAGAGGAGATTACGTATTTGCTCGTTCGCTAGTACAAGAACAATTTCAAATTGAACCTTATCTAGAAAATCGCAAGACAAATTCTATGCGGATGGCATCTCCGGCAGGAATGATTGTGATCAGTTCACTCGCGTCGGTTTTATCCAACTGGATTACCAATCCAAGTCAAGAGAGCATGATTCAAGCCGGTCTAGTCAGTGCCATGATTTCGGGCGGTGCTTTTGTTGGATGGTATGGTTGGCAAGCACATCGTCGCAAAGTCCTTCAACAAAAAGATGAAAACGAATTGATGAAGGAATATCTAGATTATTTGCGCTTGCAAGTCCAAACGGTAGAACAAAGAAGGCGCGAGCTGAATAACCACTTTATTTATGAATGTGAAAAGATTAAAAGCTTTGATCGCTCGATGCATGGCTGCTTAAGTCATGATGGCTGGGCATTACCGGCAGGAATTCAAAAATCGATTTTTGGATCATTTCAATATCCGAATATTCCTTGGCAGCTCGCAATGAGTAATTCCAAAAAAGCACTTGATCAACTTGCCAGTCAGCCTTTTGATTGCTGGACATTTTCATGGATCGAACAAGGGGGCATCTATGATTTAACGAATTGGCGAATTGAACAAGTGTTATGGCTGTATTTGTTGTGGTGTTGGATGGCAGAAACAGAACAAAGAAAGTTTGTCTGGATTACTAAAAAGAAGCTTGCACTTGTCCATAACGGTTCGATGTTTGATCATCAATTTTTATGCTTTAGCGATGAAATCGATTTTTTCGCCCTGCAAAGCCAATATCCGCAAATCGAATGGACCATTGCCTCTGATCGCCCTTTGCCAGAAACAAAGTGCAGTCCTAAAGACACATTGCTTTATATCCAAGAAATACAAGAGAACCAAACGACATCGCTCGTGTTGAATGATCAAGATCAAACGCAGCTTTACGATCAAAGAGCATTGCAGCAAACAAAGCATTGCCAAATTGAATCTCTATTTGCCGCTAGGATGCCGCCAGAATATTTATGGCGCAAAACGAGTTATTTAGCATTACAAGAAGGTCAAACACACGCCTTGCAAATGCCAACTTGTTATCGACACGAATTAGAATACGGCAATCAAGAACAAGAACATGTCAATCTTTGTGTCGAGCTTTGTCCAGGCGTGTATTGGGATTTAAAAAAAGAAGGACCGCATGCCTTGATTGCGGGGGCGACGGGAAGTGGCAAGAGTGAAGGATTATGTTCAATCTTGTATCAATTAGCCCTGCAAAATTCGGCTAAATCTTTGCAGTATGTGCTGATCGATTTTAAAGGCGGTTCGTTTTTAAGCCCATTTTTGGATTTGCCCCATACTGCAGCAGTACTGACTAATCTCGATTTTCAAGCGATATGGCGTTTAGAAAAAGCATTGAATCAAGAACTAGAGCGCAGACAAGATGCGATTAGTGAATTTCTAAAACGCAATCCTGGCTGCCAAACGGAAATCGAAGCAGTCCGCAATCCGAAAACAAATGAACCGTTCAGCGAAATTATCGTTGTTGTCGATGAATTTGGACAATTAAAAAGCCGTTGCCCCGAGTTTATGCAAAGCTTGCAGCAAATGGCGAGAATTGGCCGCTCACTTGGGTTTCATTTGATTTTATCGACCCAAAAACCAGCTGGCATTGTCGATGATCAAATTTGGGCAAATGCGAAAAGCCGCCTTTGTTTTCCTGTATTGGATCGCATGGATTCACGGGAAGTGTTAGGACACGAAAAAGCAGCCATGCTGAAAGCGAGCGGAGAATTCATTTTACAAACGGATGAAAGTGAAAAGATGGGGCGAATGTTTTATCTCAAACGTCCATATGATGGCACTTCAAAAGTTGAATTATTCGACAAGCGAGGTAATTGGCAAGTACTTGAACAACAAACGCTACAGGATGCAATACGTTATTTGATTTTAAAACGCCAAGAAGCAAAACAATGGCTGCTATCTCCGGATCTCAACAAAATGCCTGATGAATTTAGTGGTCTGCAAGAAGATTTGTTAGATCATTTTGAAACGTATAAATTACCCGAGCAACAAATGCATTTATGTCTAGCAAGTCATGCGCAAATCGAACAACTCTTTTGCATTTTGTTTTTGGAAAGTCGTTTACCTACGTTGACGAATATCGATTTGATTCAAGCAATACAACAGGCAAATTTCAAAATAGAAAAAGATGACAAAGTTTGTGAACAGCTTTGTCATTTGGATGAGCTGGGATTATATCATTTAGGACTTTGGCAAAATTTAAACTTAGCCTCATTATGGCAGATCACTGCACTGGAAAAGCGAGCGCTTGTGTTAATCAAATTAGATGAACAATTGCCATCTGAATGGATTGAAGCTTTATCAAAAAATCACAATTTGACTGTTTTAGCTGCGCTAGATCACGTTTCGTTTCGCCAAGAAAAACTCTTTCGTTTTTTTACCAATCGCATCATTGGTGAAGTAGACAGCCGCGATCAATTATCTTTATTTTCCGAAGGTAAACTAGCTGCACCTGAAAAAACGCCATTGTTTCGCATCCTTGAGCCTAATGCGCAAAAAGAACAATACGTCCGCGTTGTCATGGGAAATCGCTTTCCGAAGTTTAAAACGAAACCTAATGCATCAAAGTTTTGCGATCACTATCAGCCAATCGTGATGGAATTTGATTTTGACCAAACGATTTCTTACTTTGCAAAAGGATTTATCGGCATTGAAACGAGTTTAGGAAAGCCTTTATTTAAAGGCGTTGAGCCGATTGTACTTTGTTGGCAAAAGCCAAATGCAAAAAAATTAGCCCTCCGTCTTGTTGAACGGTTGAATTTTGAAAATCCGCAATACAGCTTTGGGATTTATCCAGAGCAAGCGCAGTTTGTATTATGCGATCTTTCTTTGATAGAAGATCCAGCAAGCACATTAAAAGAGAGTCTTGAAAAAGCAGATGTTTTATTTATCGGCGAAGGACTTAGCCAATATAGTTATGCGATTCATCTTCCATATCACGCCAACACCAATAGCCAAGCAGTTTACATTCATCAAGGTGAGTTAATTGAAGTACAGCTTGCGCAATGATTGGAAATCGAGACGTAGGAAAAGACATGATCATTTCTTTAAAAGTTTTGGGATTCAAACGATATCAAACATTTAAAATTGAGGATCCAGAACATATGAGTTTAACCAAACTTGCCCATTATTATTTTTTGCTCAATGAAGAGAACGATCCAGACAAGATGGAATCAAAAGGAGAGCAAAAGATGGAATATCTTTTTTATTCAAAAGCAGAACAAGGAGTTTTAAATCCTTATGTTCCTTTAAGTCAACTGATGATCGCAGATGAAGATCAATTGTTGATTATCCCATCGAAATTGAAATTTCATAGCAATCCTTTTGAGTACGAAAGGAGAAAAGAAATATGAGAATACAAGCCAATTTTATTGAAATACGAAATACGGGGAATTTAATTCAACGCCAAGCCCAAGAATACGAAGGCTACATGGATCAAATGCTTAATCGCATGAATGAACTCCAATCCGTATGGCAAGGAAGCGACAGCCAAGCGTTTTTAACGCAATTAGAAGCACTGCGCCCAAAAATGCTGCAGTTAAAGCAAGCGATCGATTTGTATGGCGCTTCATTATTACATAGCGCAAATGCGTATGAACAATTGCAGGCAGATCGCACAGCAAGTGCAAAACTGCTTTAAAAGGAGAGGAGACTAAACATGGAAGGAATTTTAATATCGAGTGAAACGCTCGAATCAACCGCAACGCAAGTTCTCAATCAAAAAACTCAAATGGAATCTTTGTTTGATCAAATCAAGCAAGAAATTCGTACGATGAATTCATATTGGCAATCGCCAGCAAGTGATGCGGCTTTGCAGCAATTTGAACAACTAGCACCTATATTTGGCAAGTACGTCGAAGTCGTCAATAACTATATCGTTTACCTCCAACAAACCGCAGCCGCCTATCGTGAAAATGAAACGGCGCTCAGTTCTAGCGTATGAGTACGGCTTATTACAGCCAGCTTGCCGCAAGTTTATCACGTGTTGAACAAAGTCTTCCAAGTGGCTTGCAGCCCGAAGAACAAACCGCTTTATCACAAGCGTTTAGCCGCTTATTTTCGCTAATTTCAGCGCAGATCGAGGCGATTTATGAATATAATTCTCGACACCGAACAATGTAATCGCATCGCTGATGCACTCGCTAACTTGCAACAATCCCAATATTTTGCCGATTCAAGTTTACAAGCCAGAGATCAACAAATTCAAAATCAAATTCATCTAATCGAAAACTTCTTTCGGCGTCTATCCACGATGGTCGAAAACAACGAAGAGCAGCTTGTTGCGAATCAACAAATTTACGTTGGATCAAAAACAGGATGGACAATGGATGCCAACGCATCGGGATCTATACCTTCGCTATTAAAAGGCAGAACAGCAAACGCAAATTTGAATCTTGCCTATACGGGGATGTTAGTTGGCGCTACAAAAAGTGTTGGACCATTTTTTGGTCGGGCAGGAATTAGTGCAATCGAGGGCAATGTATTAGGAAAAGCCAACTTTCGGGTCGTAAAGAATAAAAAACTTTACCCTGAAATGAAAGTGCAACTTCAAGGTGATGCCCATTTAGCTGCTGCTAGTGCTATGGGCGGCGTGAATTTAGGAATGGTGCAGTCAAGTATTCAAACAACAGCCGAAGTTGGTGCTGTGTATGGAAATGCGACAGCTGTTCTCTCTCCAGATCAACAAGTATTAAGTGCGCAAGTTGGTGCTGCGGCAGTTCGTGGTGAATGTGTTTTAGCAATTCAACTTGCAGATATTAAAGTGACGATTGGCGTTTCCGGATCACTTGGAAGTGTGGAAGCCGGGGTTCATTATTCTAATGAGCCCGGTTCTTGGGAAATTGGAGCGAATGGCGCACTCTTTGCGGGCGGCGGATTAAGAATTCGCGTCGATTATTAAGGATAAAAAATAGAAAACGAGAGGTGGAAAAATGAAAGATTTTTTACCATTAGGAACGATAGTGACACTTAAAGGCGGATCAAAGCGCGTGATGATTGTCGGAAGATTACAACAAGAAACAAATAGTCAAACGATCTATGACTACAGTGCGGTATGCTGGCCAGAAGGGATGATTGATTCGAAACAAGTATATTTATTCAATCATGAAGATCTAGCGATGATTTGGTTTATTGGCTATCAAGATCAAGAAGAATTCGAAGTGCGAGCAAATCTTGAACGCGAATGTTCTAAATTAAATAGACAATCTGTATCTCAATAACAAAATAAAATGCTGTAAAGAAACGCATTAAGCAATTTCTTTACAGCATTTTTGTATGTTCTTGGAAAAGTAGAAATATTTCTAACACAACATAAAATGAACAAAGGCAGTGAATAAGAGAATTACTCGGCTTCCTTTTTGTATTCGCCAGTCAAATCAAACGCGTGATTCATTGGACCGGATCCTTGGCCTAGATCAAGTTGTGCCGATAAGGCATTAGAAATATAATCTTTTGCTCGTTGAACGGAGGTTTCTAGATCAAATCCTTTCGCAAGATTTGCAGCAATTGCACTTGAAAGTGTACAGCCTGTTCCGTGTGTGTTGGGATTGTCGATTCGTTTGCCATGGAACCATTTAATTTCTCCATTTGCACAAAGAAGGTCATTGGCATCATTGATCTTATGACCACCTTTTACAAGAACGGAGCAGCCATAAGTTTGATTGATATAAAGTGCTGCTTGAATCATGTCCTCTTCGTTTTCAATCTTCATTCCACTCAGCACTTCAGCTTCGGGAATATTTGGCGTTGCGAGAATGGCAATAGGCAAAAGAGTGTTTTTCATCGTCATGACTGCTTCACTTTGCATAAGGTCAGCACCAGACGTTGCTACCATAACCGGATCGACGACAATTTTGTCAGCTTTATAATAAGTCAGCCTTTCTACGATTGTTTTGATGAGTTCTGAATTAGATACCATTCCGATTTTGATTGCATCTGGGTATATATCGGTAAAGATCATATCGAGCTGATCTGCAAGAAAATCAGGTGATGCTTCTAATATGCTCGATACACCTGTTGTGTTTTGAGCGGTTAAAGCGGTGATCGCACTCATCGCATATACGCCATTCATTGTCACCGTTTTGATATCCGCTTGGATACCAGCACCACCGCTGCAATCACTCCCGGCAATAGTCAAAGCTGTTTTCATTTTCATTTTGAAGGTCTCCTTTTATATGCGAAGCAGTTTTTGGGCATCGAAGAAACTATCTAGATATACATCTGCAAGTTCCTTTAATTCTGGCATCCGCTTTTCATAGCGATCATAGACACCAACAACATAAAAACCAGCATCTTTTGCGGTCTTTGCGGAATGATATGCATCTTCAAATACGGCGGTTTCATTTTTATTTGTTCCCATCGCTTTGCAAGCTGCCTCAAAAATATATGGCTCATCTTTGCCATGACCGATTTCATTGCAAGTAAAAATTTCATCAAAGTAATCAAGCATATCACAGCGCTTTAAAGAAACTTTTGCTTGCTCACTGTCAATTGCTGTAGCAACGCACATTTTAATTCCTTTGCTTTGTAAGTCAGAAAGCAAAGAAATAACATGATCTTTTGGCATGGCATGATAAAAGTAATAGTCCTCGACAGTCTTATTTACACCATCAATAATCTCCGAAATAGATAAAGGTAAATTGTAATTTTCCTTAAGATACGCAGCGGATTGCATTAAGCTCATAGTTTTTAATTTTTTGCTTAAATCTTTTTCTGCAACATAGCCCAAAGAGGCAAGATAGTCTGTGCCAGCACTTTCCCAAATGCTCATGCTGTCAAAAAGCGTTCCGTCTAAGTCGAATATAGCTCCTTTGATGCTCATGCTTTCACCATGTTTTCTGAGATGTTATAAAGATTGCGGCATTCGTTTTCGATATCTTCAGCGGAAAAGATTGCACTGACCAAAGCAACGCCATCTACACCTGTTCCTGACAGCTTTGCGATATTGTCTTTATTCAAACCACCGATCGCAACTACGGGTATATCGACAGCGTGGCAAATGTCAGAAAGTGTCTGCATTGGAAGTTGGCCTGCACAAGCTTTAGTCGATGTCGTAAACATCGCACCTGCGCCAAGGCAATCCGCTCCATTTTTAACGGCTTCAAGAGCTTCTTCTACGGTATGGACAGACACACCAATCATCATGTCCTCGCCGACTAAAGAACGGACTATACCGGCAGCCATATCTTCTTGGCCAACATGGATGCCATCAGCTTTGCATTTAATCGCTACATCTACATTGTCGTTAATAAAAAATGGCACATTGTATTTGTGGCATAATTCTTTGATTTCGATCGCTTCAGCTAAAAATGCTTTATCATCTAATTCTTTTTCACGAAGTTGAACACAAGTGACGCCGCCTTTGAGCGCAGCTTCTACTTGTTGGTAAAGTGTTTGTTTGCCTGTCCACATTCTGTCTGTGACAGCATATAAAAGCATTGTTTTTTTATCGCACTTCATATCTAGCTCCTTTTTCAAGTTGTTCTGGTGTCATGTTGTAAATGGCATCGATGATGTAATTTCGATAAGTTGCATTGCCATCAAGCGCGCCAAGTCGATCATGAGCAATTTCACCGGCAAGTCCCATTGCACATACTGCAGCTGCAGTAGCTTCTAAAACATGATCTGGATTTGCGGTGATATAAGCTGCTGTTAAAGCCGAAAGCTGGCATCCAGTTCCTGTAATAGCCGCCATCATCTCATGGCCATTGCGGATGACATAAGCTTTTTCTTCACTGCAGACGATGTCGATTGCACCGGTAATTGCGATGATCGCTTCTGTCTTTTTCGCAAAGTTTTTTGCGAAAACAATTGCATCGTCTAAGTTTTCTTCTGTGATCTGATCCGCCACATTCGCATCAACACCTAGTGTTGCAGCTGAAAAGCCGGCTAGAGTTTTGATTTCAGAGATGTTTCCTCGAATTACCGCAAACTTTATTTCCTCTAACAAGCGCAATGCTGTGTTTGTCCGAAGTGTGGAAGCTCCTGCGCCAACAGGATCAAGCACAACGGGATGGTTTAGTTCATTTGCTTTTTTTCCAGCCAATACCATCGCTTCAATTTTTCTAGTGTTTAGCGTCCCGATGTTGATATTGAGTCCGGCACAAATTGCGGTGATTTCTTCAACTTCATTTTGATCGTCGGCCATGATGGGGGATGCCCCACAGGCAAGAACGGTATTGGCACAATCGTTGACTGTCACATAGTTAGTGATGTTGTGAATAAGTGGAGATTTCTTTTTTATATTTTCGAGATACGCTTTCATGTTAATCACCCAATTTAGATTGAATAGTGTTTAAAATTCCCGAGCGTTGCAGTGTTGTGATGATGAGTGCTGACAACAAAGCACCGACAGCAGTAGACACTAAAAACGGGATGACATAGGCATAAAAGGCGATGTCACCAGCTGCTTTTCCCATGAAAGCAATCGCAATGGGGTATGCAGATAAACCGCCTAGAATAGCTGTGCCAAATACTTCACCTAAGCACGTAGCCCAAATATTTTTGGTGTACTTAAAGACAAGGCCGCAGAGTAATGCGCCAAACATACTGCCTGGAAATGCTAATATGCTTCCTAAACTTAATAAATTGCGAAGCAACGAGGCGATCAACGCGGCTGCTAATCCATAGCTTGGTCCTAAAAAAACGGCACACAAAATATTGACCATGTGCTGTACAGGTGCGCAACGACTTTGAAAGATTGGAAAAGAGAATAAACTTCCCACTACCGCAACAGCGATCAGTAAAGCGGCTAATGCCAGCTTCTTAACATTTGTTTGTTTCAAATTGATAATCATTCCTTTCTGATGCGCTTCAAGATCGAAAAGTGAATGAAACGCAATACATCTAAAACAACGAGTTGAAATCTACTCAACTGTAATGGAGTAAAAAGGAAACTGGATTACAGTGATTCAACCTTAAACAAAAAAACAGGAGATACCTGGTTACGGTTTCTCCTGTAAAAATTCTTAGTATGACTTCCTACGACAGCATTATCCGCATCAGGTTAAAGGGTCGAAGTTGATGACTTCCTCTCAGCCTGCTAACACAAGCTCCCCTGTCTTTTTTCAGTTTGGATTATAGCATATAAATTGGAGCGGAACTTAAAAATTAAATAGAACGGATGATTATTCACCATTTAAATGTTTTTTTTTGCGGGATATTCCATTGATCAATAGCACCTGTACAAAGCAGGGAAGACAAGATTCAATGCGTCAATTATTTGAGTGAAATTCATGTTTTCAATAACAAAATAAAATGCTGTAAAGAAACGCACGAGGCAAATTCTTTACAGCATTGGTTTGTTTATCGAAGTTGAATTACATTTCAGAGTTCGCATTAGCGACAGCTTTTTCATAGAGTTCAGGCTGATCGATGATATATTCAGGGTTCATTCCTTTGTAGTAATCATAAATAGCCTGGTCATGAATTTCCAAGTC
This sequence comes from Erysipelotrichaceae bacterium, assembly GCA_030528085.1. Classification (GTDB taxonomy): domain Bacteria; phylum Bacillota_I; class Bacilli_A; order Erysipelotrichales; family Erysipelotrichaceae; genus Allobaculum. Next base: position 11,001 of record JAUMZN010000041.1, read on the forward strand.
GTACTTTTTGAAATAGAAGATTTGCATTTCTGTTTGAACTACTTGGTTTGCTTGGAATAATGTTTTGATTTTGGATAAGTTTTTGTCGTAATCAATAGAAACGACATTAGCTACGTAGTAAGTTTTGTCGTCTGTTGATGTATCGTTTGTGAACACTTGATCCAAAACGCCTTCTTTACCAGCGTCCAAAATAGAGTTCAATAATGTTGTTGGCAAAGTTGTATCTGTTGCTAAAACGATTTGTTCAGTTCCTTTGTATGTTGCACCTTCAGAAGCGTATTGAGCGCTGACTTTACCAGCGTCTTGGCCATCTTTTAGTGCTTGTAAAGCTTTGTTTGCATTGTCTTCAGAATCAGTTTCGATGATGGAGACTAATACTGGATCGTATTTTTCGATAATGCTGTCTTTAGCATCTGTTAAATATCTTTCAAATAAGAAAGAAGATTGAACACTTGGAATTAATGCGCGTTCTAAGTAATCTTGCTTATCCGCAAAGCCTAAAGATTTGATTTGTTCTTCAAAATCTTCGCTGCTAGAAGAATAATCTTCTAAACGACGTTCTGCTTCTTTTAAGATTTCATCTGTGCGTCCAACTTCAGCATCATAGATTGGTTGGCTTGCAAGGAAGATCGTACCGCTAGCACCAGCAGTGGAATTTTTTAAGCAGCGGTATTCATCGTTCACTGTATAAGTTTTGTTGCCGATCGTCATTAATGTTTCATTGCCATCTGTTACAGAAGTTTGAGCACTTCCAGAGCAACCAACGAGCATTAATCCAGCCAGTAAGGCGGTGAGAGGTTTTTTCATGTTCATCTTATTCGCCCTCCTGTTCAGTAGATGTTTCGCTTGCTGTTTCGCTAGATGTTTCTGTTTTGGAATCGGCTTTTGTTCCGCGAATTTCATCTGCGATTGCTTTTAATTTTTCATCTAAGTTATCGATTTGAGAATCCATATATTCTTCAACACTAGTTTTGATGTCATCGTTTGCATAAGAGATTTCTAAATCTTGAGAAGCGTTAAGGATGACTAAAGTTTCTAAACCATTTGCAGAAGAAATGATGTTGTTCACTAAAGTTGTTGTGATTGCTGAATCTTCGCTTTCTAAAAGAGCAGCTGGATCAGTTTCATCAACATAAGCTTTGTACAGAGTGTATGTATCGCCATTGGAAACGGAGATCCAATCTGTTGATTCACCTTTTTTAAGTGCGTTAACTGCTTCAAGAACAGAAGAATCTAAATCAGTAGAGTTAGCATCTACATAGCCAACAAAACCTTTTGTTTTAGCAGCATCTTCTTGTTCGGAATATTTCACAGCAACATCAGCAAATGCTTCACCAGCATCTAATGCGCTTTGAATGTCTGCTTGTTTTTGTTTTTGTTCGTCAGTCAGTTCATCAGCATTTTCAACTTCCATTGTGATCACAGAAACTGTACGTGCGTTTTCTGGAACATAAGAAGTTAATTGGTCGATGTGATCTTTAATGAATTGACCATCGAGTAATTGGATTTTAGAAGCGATTAAGCAATAGTCAGCTAAAGCAGAGTCACCAGCGAATCCAAAAGAAGCAAGCTGGGAGTTGATGGAAGCTTTTGTTTTTCCAGTTGAATCGGATTTGATTGCCAATTCGAACTTTTCTTGCATTTCTTTTGCGGTTTTCTTGATTTCATCTGTAGTTTCAATGCTTTGATCCGTTACTGCATTACGGTACATACTGAATAATACGGAACTTTCAGTGGATTTTGTTTGTTTGAATAAATCATCACTTGTTACGTTTCCGACAGTTGTCGAAGCGATAATGTCTTTGCCGTCAACTTGTTTGGATTTCACGCTGTCTTTGTTCATATCTGAAACAAAGAAGAGTAAAACCCCAATAAAGAGAACAGACAAAACGGAAACAAACCAGTATTTTCTAAAAAATTCTGCCATGTCATTTGCTGCATAATCTTTCGGAAGCAGCAATTTCCTTTCTTTGATGTAATCCGAAAGATAATAAAAGGCAGGCAGGACCTGCCTGATGTTCAAAAGAATCGGTCATAATTATAAGGAAGGAGCACATAAAATGCAATGTTCGGCGCATGATGGCTGTTTCAATTGCCTTTATTTATCCTTCATTACAATAATATCGACATTCTTGCAAACACGAAGTCCAAAATGCTCGATTATGGATTTTGATCGTTTTAGCGATCAAAGGCGAAAAAGTCTTAAAAATCCGTGACAATTTCAAAAAGAGAACAATCTTTTGTGGACGAATTCACTATCAAACTTATATATTGCTTAAAGATTCAGTTTACTTTTAATCGCAATGCGAACAATGAAGTTATCATTCATTGTCATTTTCTCTTTTATAATCAGGATGAGATTGAACAGTTTCTTCTTAAGCGTACAGAGCTTAAATGAATATGAAAAAGAAATAAAATGCCATAAAATTGAGCGGATAGGTTCATTCTTTGCAGGGGATAGAGTAAAATTTTTTGATGGTTTAATCTTATTATATGAGTGATCTCAACTTCTCGGAAAAAAAGTGTATGAAAATTCGAGAAATGACAGATTTTGAAGAAAGTGAGCTATTTCGATGAATGTTTAACGAAGACGTATAGAGATAGCAGATAAATTTTCCTAAAAATGAGCGCACTAAAAAGAGGTAAATTTGAATCAATCTTAATAGGTTGATATTTGAAACTTTATTAGATTATGTCCGTTTGCGGTTTATCAATTTTCAGCCAGGCATCTGTATGAATGTTGATAAAACCCATTAAAATATGAATGAGCAGCCTTTTCCGCCCTCTGACTTTGGTTTGATGAAGCCTGTAGTCATTGAGA
>JAUMZN010000042.1 GCA_030528085.1 Erysipelotrichaceae bacterium
ACAAAAGAAAAATCTCCCTTGAATACGGGAGATTAGAGAAGTTGAGAAACTACGCAATTATAGAAAGGAGTGTAAATGATGAACGATTTAAAAGAAAAACAAGAAAATCTAGAGATGAATGAAACACAAGAACAAACTCATTCTCCAGAACTTGTGGAATCTCAAACGCAAGATCAAGCGGAAACGAAAGAATTAGAAGAAGACGTCATTCACTCCCGTCCTGACTACGAAAGCGAAATTTTAGAGTTGGTGCGCAACGTCAACTCACCAAAACTTTTACGCGAAAGTCTCGATGAATACCATGCTTATGACATTGCTGAAGCGTTCAACAACATGACTTCATTCGAACGCGAAAAGCTCTATAAAATGCTCGATACCGAACAACTCGCTGAAATCATCGAGTATATGGACGATCAAGACCAAGCGCGTTATTTAAGTGAGATGAACATCCGTAAAGTCATTGCCATTTTCAACGAAATGGAAACAGACAAAGCGGCTGACTTATTAAAAGGATTCGATAAAGAAAGAAGCGAAATCATTCTGGAATTATTGGAACCTGAAGTACGTAAGAAAATTTCTGTAATTTTCTCCTATGATGAAGATGAGATCGGTTCAAAAATGACAACCAACTACATCGAGGTTGCCAAAGGATTAACCGTTCGCGAAGCCATGCGCGATTTAATTCGCCAAGCTCCAGAAAACGACAACATCACAACGATTTATGTTCATGATGAAAATGGTATGTACTATGGTGCGGTAAACTTAAAAGACTTAATTATCGAAAAACCAGATACGCCATTAGAAGAAATCATTGTCACCAGTTACCCTTACTTATATGCCAATGAACCAATTGATAAAGTCGTTGAAGAATTAAAAGACTATAACGAAGACTCCATCCCAATTTTGAATAACGACAACTTGTTGTTAGGGGCCATTACTTCTCAAGACTTATTGGAAGTTATGGATGAAGAAATGGGTGAAGACTACGCCATGCTTGCCGGTTTAGTCGCAGAAGAAGACTTAGAAGAATCGTTATCGCAATCTTTGAAGAAACGTTTACCTTGGCTAATCATCTTATTATTCCTTGGCTTAGTTGTTTCTGTTGTCGTCTCCTTATTTGAAGGCGTCGTTGCCCAACTCACTGTAATCATGGCATTCCAATCCTTAATTCTTGGTATGTCTGGTAACGCCGGTACCCAATCACTAGCCGTTACAATTCGTGTTTTAATGGATGACACATTAGACCGCAAACAAAAATTCTCTTTGATTTGGAAAGAGCTGCGTGTCGGAATCACCAACGGTTTGATCATCGGTTTAGTTGCTGGTGCAACGCTTGGTTTATATATCCACTTCTTTAAAGGTTATGTTTGGAACGAAGCTTATGCGATTTCCCTTTGCATCGGTGTCGCATTATGGATCTCCATGATCATCTCTTCTTTAACCGGTACAACGATTCCGTTGTTCTTCAAAAAGATTGGTGTTGACCCTGCCGTTGCGAGTGGACCATTGATCACGACGATCAACGATATGGTCGGTGTTGTAACGTACTATGGATTAGCTTGGCTATTCCTTTTACAATTCTTGCACCTTGCCTAATCTTATCTTTTACAATTCAAAATCAATGCAGAATGGATCACTTGTCCGTTCTGCGTTTTTATTATATTCATCATGAAGATTGTGAGGCGATGAAAATCCGTCTTCGAAACCTGATCAGAAATTTCCTTCCTCTAAAACAAAAACCAATCTTGAATCACATTTTATCTTTGTTCAGATCATTCTATTAAAAATAAAACCTAGTCATTTGATCACTATTTATTTTAGGATTATCTCGAAATTTCTCACTCAATTTAATCAATTTCCTCGTTTTAATTTCATGTCAAATGTATTTTTGGCCAAACACTTTGCCCTGAACTTCGCATGTCGTTGATTTCTTTTTCTCATAAAAGCTCGCTACGCTCTCCTATGATTTATCTTTTTAAAGTTGACTTTCTAATTCTCATTTTGTTTTCGCGTAAACCAAAATGTGCAATTAACCTTTTTTCGCAATAGATGGCTAAATCTTTATATTGAAAAAAGGTGATCCAATACATATCCAGTTGGAGCACTTCAAAGTCCATGAAATTCTTCACAAAAATAGAAAAATCCCTCGGATATAACGATTATTTTTTTGAATATGTAACCCGTTTATCATTTATTTCTTCAAATCGACACTTTATTTTGCATAGATCCCATCTTAAAGGCCAAATTGGTTTAAAATTAAGAAGAGACCATTACGTAAAGGAAGGTGATTTGAATGATGGAAAATGAAAAACAACGGATCATTGAGAGTATTCATCTTAAAGAATGCGCCATTCAAAAAGCCGAAAAGAAAATCAAAAAATTTAGCGAATTAAAAGAACAAGAAACAAATCCGCTGAAAAAGTGGGCTGAATCTATTGCGATCACCCATTTTAAAAATGTGATTGAAGATGCCAATGAAGAAATCCAAAAGTTAGTCGTTGATTTACAAATTACGATTGATGTCATTGCTTCTAAACAAAGAGATATGGATATTATCGAACAAAAACGGCATTTCCTTTTGCCAACGACATTCCCCGATCCAAATCTTGCGATGCAAGAGACTACCAATGAACAAGATTGGATCAGCTCTTTATCGAATGCGATTTCTTCTTTTATTACCAAGACGAGTTCAAATTTGAATAAAGCTTCTTCTCATATCATTCATCATAAAAATGATAACCACAAAAAGAATACGCCAGATTTCAAATCTTAATCTTATTTGGCAAACCCAATCGATCAACTTAAAAAATGCTGTGCAGGTGATCCATTGCACAGCATTTTTTCTATTCAAAATTGTTTTTCATGTTCTGATTTTATTCAATTTAAAACTCGATCATAAACAAAGAGTTTGTTGCTTGCAGCCTAAACTCACTATTTAGATAGTTTGTTTTCTAATAAGATTGCGGGGATGGAAACTTTATAAATCGATAGAAGGCTTTGGATGATCGTTTCTTTATCTTGAGTCATCCGCGTTTTTACCCACTCGATCAATAGTCCTGCAGAAGCTTCTGTATAAAAAGCCGCTAGAAATTTTTTGAATTGCGGATCAACGGTAATTTTTAAATCGTATTCCCCTTCTTCAATTGCTCCATAAATGACGGAAAATAAATCATTATAAAAAAATCGTTTCAGTTCTTCAGAACCCATAGAATCTAAAGCACAGTGGATAATGTGCTTATTTTCATCTGCATAAGCCATCACAAATCTTAAAGCTTCTTCTGTATTCACAACTAAATCGATGTTCTTGACAACTTCTACTGCTTCTTGTTCCAATGTCCATTTTAAAAGGGCATAAATATCTTCAAAGTGATAATAAAATGTCTTTCTATTGATCTGGCAGATCTCACACAACTCGGTAATCGTAATTTTAGAAAGCTTCTTGTGTTCCATTTCATTTTTTAACGCTTGGGCAAGCGCATGCTTAGTTTTTAAAGAGAGTTCTTCATTTGTCATTGTCTTTTTTCCTCCCCATTAATTTGCAACTTATTACACATCTGTCTAATCAGTTTTTGATATGGACAATGATAAATCTTTTGTCCGATATCTTATTCATCAAATGCCCTAGATTTGTCCAATATCTCCCATTTGCACTATAATTGACCGTTTTATCTTGTAAATGCAAAGACTATATTAAGAGCCGTGATTGAAAGAATGGAGGAAAAAGAGTTGTTGACTTGTATCTTACGTGTATTAAAACGTAGCAATCATAAGATTGAAAAAAACTTGATCAATACACCTAGATGCAACTTAACAATCAGAATTTGATCACAACAGCAGCAAGCAATCATTTCACAAAACCCCATTAAGATTGTGCGCTGCAAATCATAAACCTGCCAAAGAAAGAACTGCTTGCAGCAATACCTGCAATATAGACAAGCATCGAAAAGATAACTCTGATCTTTGTCTGAACAATTCTTTGCTTGGCACTAAACAGAGGACAAACCTTTCATCTGTTCTCGTTTGGCAGGTGTGATAGAAAAATTATTTTTCAGGAAAGGAGCGAAAGCGTATGGGTCATCACTACTACGACGTCATTATGAGAACACCCATCGGCGCTAGATATGGGAGCATATCCGTTACGATTGAAAATAATAAAATCGACGGAATCCTCGTGATTTTGAAAAAGTCCAATCCATTTTGCGGAAGCATCAACGAAAATGGCGATTGTCAAATCAAAGGAGAAGTCAAAACATTGCTGAGAACGATCCCATATGACGCAACTGGAAAGATCACAGAAGAAAACATCGTGCTCAAACTCAAAAGTGAGCACGAAATCTTCGATCTTTCTGGAACAGTTCCTGCCGCAAGAAAGGAGAAAAGCGTATGAGAAAGTTTTTTCAGGCTATTGTTAACAACCCCAAAAAGATACTGATTAGTTTTCTTATGCTGACACTCATTGGTGCTGGCCTTCAAAGCATGGTAGCGGTCAATTATGACATTACCGATTATCTCCCCGAAGATACAGCTTCTACCGTTTCTTTGAAAACGATGGAAGAAGAATTTGATGGCGGCATTCCAAATGCCCGTGTAATGGTCCGCGATGTGACGATCCCTCAAGCTTTGGAATACAAAGAAAAAATTGAAAATTGCCAAGGTGTCAGCAATGTCACTTGGCTTGATGATGTGGCCGATATTTTGCAGCCAATCGCAACGATGGATGCTGATACTGTGGACACTTACTACAAAGATAACGCCGCCCTTTTTACCGTGACGATTGAAGATGGCAAGCAAGTTGAAGCTGTCGATGCAATTCGCGAAGTTGTTGGCGACGATAATGCCCTGACCGGCGATGCTGTTTCTACAGCAGTTGCGACAACAGGAACAGTCAATGAGGTCACAAAAATTGCGATCTTTGCGGTTATATTTATTTTCATCATGTTGATTTTAACGACGACTTCTTGGGTAGAACCAGTTCTTGTCATGATTGGATTAGGTGTAACGGTCATGATCAACTCCGGCAGCAACTTAATTTTCAAAGAAATTTCCTTTGTGACCAACGCGGCAGGAGCAATTTTACTGATCGCTGTGTCGTTGGATTATTCCGTATTCTTAATCCACAGATTTGAAGAATGCTTAGAAGAAAATCCCGATCCGAAAGAGGCAATGGTCGATGCTTTATGCAAATCTACAAGTTCAATTCTCTCTAGTGGATTAACAACTGTCATTGGCTTTTTAGCTTTATTGTTCATGCAATTTGAAATCGGTCCAGATTTAGGACGAGTACTCGCAAAAGGTGTTGCGATCAGCTTGATCACCGTCTTCGTCTTTATGCCAGACTTAATTTTAGTTGCACAACCATGGTTAGAAAAATCGAAACACCGCAGCTTCTTGCCTAGCTTTAAAGGCTTTGGCCGCTTAGTTTATCGAATCATGATCCCTTTAGTTTGTGTATTCGTCGTTGTGATCACACCAAGTTATTTGGCTTCGAATGCTAACGATTATTACTATGGCGCTTCCCATATTTATGGAGCAGAAACGCAATTAGGACAAGACACTGCAGCCATTGAAGATCTCTATGGCAAAAGCGATACGTATGTCGCAATGGTTCCACGCGGTGATTTAGCCACAGAACACAAACTGTCTGATGAACTCCATGACATTCCACAAGTTAAAAGCATTCTCTCATATGTCGATACAGTAGGTGCAGAAATCCCTATGGAATATTTGGATGCAAACACTCTATCTAAACTTGAATCTGATCATTACAGCCGCTTTGTGATCACCGTAGATGCCGACTATGAAGGTAAAGATACATTCAAGCTTGTCGAAAACATTCGCAATACAATCAACAAATATTATCCAGACTCCTACTATTTAGCAGGCAGCGGTGTCAGCACTTATGATCTGATGGATACGATTACCGCCGATACCGTCAAGGTCAATTTAATTGCCATTGGCGCAATCTTCCTTGTGCTTTTGTTGACGATGAAATCGATCTCTTTGCCAGTAATTTTAGTTTTAGCAATTGAAACAGCGGTATGGATTAACGTTGCCATTCCTTATTTCCAAGGCAGCACCGTGTTCTATATCTCTTACTTAATCATCAGCTCTATTCAACTTGGAGCAACAGTAGACTATGCCATTTTATTTACTGATCGATATACAGAGTACCGCCAACATATGGCTAAAAAAGAGTCCGTTATCGAAACGGTATCTTCTGTAACATCTTCTGTAATGACTTCTGGTACTGTGCTAGCCGTAGTTGGATTCTTGCTTGGAAAATTATCGAGTCATGGCATTCTGGCCCAATTAGGATATTTCTTAGGATTTGGCAGCTTGCTTTCCTTATTCATTGTCCTATTTGTCTTGCCTGGACTTTTATACTTGCTGGATGGATTGATCCAGCGCTCAACGTTACATTTGAATTTTTATAAACCAAATAAAGAGGAAATTGTGAAATGAAACAGTTAAAACGTGCATTACCTTTGGCTCTTGCCAACTTGCTGATCTTAAATTCAACGATTCCGACACTTGCTGCCGAACAAACGAACAAAACCCCTTCATCTTCAGAAAAAGAAGAAGTCATCTATACAACACTCGATGCGAGCGGAAAACCAAAAAGCAGCTATGTCGTCAACAGCTTCTCTAAAGGAAACATTACCGACTATGGCAACTATGATTCAGTTAAAATGCTGAATACGAGCGATGAAATCAAACAAAATGGAGATACGATTACTTTCTCTACTGAAGCCAAAAAAGCTTACTATGAAGGAAAATTGAAAGATACAAAAATTCCTTGGAATATTACCCTGCATTACTATTTAGATGGCAAAGAATATTCCCCACAAGAAATGGCTGGAAAGAGCGGAAAACTCAAAATCCGTTTCCAAATTACGAAAAACACTGCTTGCACTGGTGACTTTTATAACGATTATGCCCTGCAGACAACGTTCAAACTCGACACCGATCAGTTCACTAATATTTCTGCTCCTGCCGCAACGATTGCCAATGTCGGAGCGAGCAAGCAATTAACTTATACAATCCTTCCTGGTGAAGGCATTGATACAACGATTACTGCTGATGTCAAAAATTTTGAAATGGATGCAGTTGCGATCAACGGGATCCATTTAAACCTCAACGTCGATATCGACGATAAAGAACTCAAAGGCAAAGTCAATCAGCTGATTGGTGCCGTCGATCAGCTCGACAATGGTGCAACTGCCCTTTCCAGTGGTTCTGAAAATTTATTAAATGGTTCTAATGTATTAAAGAATGGTGCATCTTCTTTAAAAAGCGGAGTCACTTCATTAGATGAAGGCGTAGTAACATTGCAAGATGGATTAACGACTGTCCAAGATGGACTGAATACTTTAAATTCAAAATCAGGAACACTGACTTCTGGTTCTTCAGAATTTAAAGCAGCGCTCAAAACTATCCAAACAGCCGTCAACTCTGTTTCTGTAACAAATAAAGATTTATCAGCACTGACTGATGCATCCGGTCAAATCAAACAAGGCATCACTGATCTTTATAATGGCGCAAGCACTTTGCAGACAAACCTTGGTTATTCTCAATATAAAGCCATCATGGCCCAAAACGGTGTCAGCATCGATTCTCTGCTTGCTGGCAACTCTAGTGCAGCATCATCCCTTGCTGGTATTGAAGCACAATTAGATCAAATCGCCGCAACAAGTCCAGAAACAGCAGATCAAGTTGCTGCAATCAAAGGACAATTATCCGCTGCATCAAGCCAAATTTCTAGTTTATTAGCAGGAGATAGCGCTGCTATTGGTGGTATGCAAAGCTACTTAGATGGCGTTGCTGGCCAACTCCCTACTTTGACTGAAGGATTAAATTCTTTAAATACGCAATATGCGACTTTTGATTCTTCCATCAACAAACTCGTTAGTGGTCTAGGCAATATGACTGGCAACCTATCTGCTTTAGCCGATGGAATTAATAAACTAGTCGACAGTTATGAACAACTGGATACAGGAATTAATGACTACACCGATGGTGTTGCTCAAATCGTAGCCGGATATACCCAAGTAATGGGTGGTGTATCTTCACTTGCTCAAGGCAGCAAAGAATTAGTATCTGGTACCGGTGAATTATATGATGGAACCGTCGAATTATATGATGGTGTTACAACACTTTGCGATGGTGCCCAACAAATGGCTGATGGCACTGGCGAATTCCGTTTAGAAACATCCAATATGGATCACAACATCGATCAAGAAATCAACACACTGTTGAAATCGATCGGTGGTGATATGGATAATCCTGTTTCCTTTGTTTCGACAAAGAACACCCACGTCGATTCAGTTCAATTTGTCATTCAAACAGAAGCAATCGAATCTGAAAAAACAGAAGAAAAAGTCGTTAATCAAGAAGAAGACACTTCTTTCTGGCAAAAACTTCAAAATCTGTTTAAACATGATCAAGACACAAACAAATAACGAAACTAACTTATTTCGTCCATAATGATGAAACTAGCAATATTGTTTTTGCACACTCCATGCAAAACAAGATAGTTTTCAAATCCTAATTTCCTTAACATTCCTATATTTTTCCATAACGAAAGGACAGGTCCAATCATTCATGATGCCTGTCCTTTTTCAATTATCTTTTAATCTATTCGCAAACATTAAACTGACAATGCCATCGCCTGTATCAATGCTCATCATATTCTGAAAGCTCATCAAATGAATACAGCCATGATCTGCCGTATTGATGCGATCAATTCCTAATTTGTTCAATCGTTCTAAAACTTCTACACTTGGGTGACCATAGCGGTTTTGATATCCACTGCTGATCAACGCAAATTGAGGAGAAGTTTGTTCTAAAAACGATTGGGATGAACTCGTATTAGAGCCATGATGGCCAAGCTTTAAAATATCGCAATCGACATTATATTGTTCAATGAGTTTTGATTCGACTAAACGCGATGCATCCCCTGTCCATAAATAGCGAAATCCATCATATTGAAACATACAAACAATACTTAAATCATTAGGCTCTTCCTCATTCACTTCTAAGAAATCGCGATTTTCAAGCAAGAGTTGAAAATCATAGCCCACTTCAATTTCGTTTTTTTGACTTTCATCGACAATGACATGGTCAACTTGAAAATGTTCAGATAAAGATTGGACTGATCCGCTATGATCAAAGTCATCATGCGTCACAATTAATTGATCGATATGATCAATTTGAAGCGCCTGCAAAAAAGGAATAATCAATGTCGTCGCATTATCTTTATTCAGTGTTCCTGCCGCATCGATCATCGTCACACTGTTTTGAAATGGTTCAACTATAACTGCACAATCCCCTTGACCAATATCAAGCTGCCAAACATGGAAAAATGGATCGAATTGCCAAATCCAACTATAAAACACAAGACTAATCGTCAAACAAACCGCTTTATATCTTTTCCAATTCCAAGTCATCGAAATTAAAAGTGCAATTAATAATGCGCTATACCAAAATGGCACATAGCCTTGAATCGTGAAATTTTGCATCGTGATTTCAAACTGGCTGATCATTTGCCAAAGCCAATTGGCATAATTAGGAATGAAAAGACCTGGTAAACAAGCAAGGAAAAACCAACCATAAATTGTACGGACAAATAAAAATGTGCCGCAAAATAAGATATTGAGATGATTCATCCAAAGAATTTGGCAAATGCCGCACCATAAAACATTAATCACCTTTTTAGCAGAAGATTGCTTTTGAAAGTGCGTTAAAAACGAAAGCCCGGCAGGTAAAACTAAACAAAGATTGGTCGCCGCAAATGGGCAGATCCATAAAAAACAAATCACGCTAAGCGACCAGCGCTCTTCCCATTTAGAAAAGATGTTCGCCATAGTCGTAAAGACAAATAAGCGCATAAGGGATGGCGTAATTGGAAAACAAAGCATGATGGAAAATAGAAAAGCACTCATCATCCAACCTAGCCTCTCTTTATACATCAATCGCGATAAAATCTTTTTAAGTGTTGTACATAATGCAATCAATGGCAAACCTAATTCATTTAACCATTCGAGCTGATCTTGATCATTCAAACCATAAAACAATAATCGATATAATCCTGATTGATCATGCGCATTAATCCAGGCGCTGACTTTTCCTTTCCATGAATTCGAAAGTCCATTCATCCGCTTCATCGTTTTCGCACTTTGCGTAATTCCCAAACTCTTTAAATAATCCGCAAAACAAAATAAAGGCTGATTGTTTTGCGTATGAACAGGCTCAAAATCTTTAATTTCTACAACATCACCAAGGACGAGTTCTTCTTTTTCATACGTGACGGCTTTCTCGTTTCCTTTTTGTAAAACGGCATAACCATTGCGAATCGTTTGAACATGAAATAAACCTGGTGTCGGCATTTGTGGTTTTTGCAGAAAAGTTGATAACACAAAAATCAAACTAATCGCAAACCATAAGCCAATCTTGAAAAACGCTTCTTGTTTCTCAAATCGAATCCACAAGAACAATGCAATTAAAACAATAAATCCAATTTGAAGAACTCGATCATTGATTTGCGCAATACACCACAACGCTAATGCCGCTAAAATCCAGAATGGTTTACAAGCAGATAAACTCTTGTAAATCTGCGAATTTCTTTTCGCCAATTCCCTTCACCTCCATCAATTGTTCTAGCGTTTGGAAAGGTTGAGTCGTGCGATATTCAATGATCCGTTTAGCCATCGCCGGACCAATGCCCGGCAATGTCATCAACTCATCTTCACTTGCACTATTAATAGAAATGAGTGGACTCGTTCCATCAAGCTGCGTTTTACCCACAACGATGACCTGCCCATTTTCAAGAGATTCTAATTGCGGCAATGCGGACAAATCCGCTATTTTTGTTTCTCCTCCTGCAGCTTGAATTAAATCTTGGATCGTCGCGCCATATTTCAAAGTATAGACACCGGGATTTTGTACTTCCCCTTTAATTTCTGCTTCAATCGTATCGGGAACTTGCCGATCTAATGACATCGGCCGTACACGTCCTAACATGCTTGAAGTAAATAACAAGCTAAACACAAAGATTCCGGCATATCGTTTCATGTTATTCATGTATTGTTATGGACGTAAAATGCGATTTTGTTTTCAAAAAAATAAAAGAACCCGCAATTTACGAGTTCTTAAAAAGCAAATTATATTTAGCTATATGCATCCAATATGAAAAGTTTATAACGGACTGATTTTGATTTCTAAAGTCCTTTTCGTCGGGCCGTTTCTTGCCAAACTGCTATAGGCAAGTGTCTCTTTTAATATCCATCCCCGGTTTATGTATATATTCATATTTTTGCTAGGTACAAAGCGTGAAAGTAAATCCCACACAGCTTTACTTAAAACCACTTTAAACTTATCTTCTGCCGTTGATAGAAGTATTTTTAACTACATGCTCGTTGTTTTAAAAGTTGAATACCCTTCGTAATAGTAACTATGATCAATACCTTTAGCATATACTTCACGATCATCGATTTTATCTGTTAGTGCCTGTTTGAGGACGTACTTTATTTCTATATCTTTAATAGGACTGCGCTCCATAGCAGATAGGTAATCCTCTTTATCTACTAAGCTCCAATCAACAACTTTTCCCAACTCTTTTTTTAAAATCAAATCAAGCCAAATCCGAGTACTTCTTCCATTTCCTTCACGGAAAGGATGGGCGACATTCATTTCCACATATTTTTCTATGATTTCATCATACGTTGACTGTGGCATTTTTTCGATATTTTCAAGAGCAGCTTCTAAATACATAACTGGAGCAAAACGGAAGTTCCCTTTAGCAATATTTACAGTTCTAATTTGACCGGCAAAATCATAAATTGAATCGAATAAATATTTATGAATTTCAGAAAGCGATTCAAAAGTTCCTGGTTTAAGTTTATTCAAATAGCCACTTTCAAATAGTTCTATAGCTCTTCTTTTACTGATTTTTTCTTCAGCATTGGCTAATTCTACAGAATCACTAATGCCGAGTTTATTTTCTAACGTCATAGCATGTTCGCTTTCTATGATTATTAACGATTTAAGATAAACTGTAATTTGTAGAAATGCTTAACCATGTCAGTTAAAATATAATTATCTTAAATTACATCATTTTGTTTTCTGTATCGAGAAAGTTCATGACCAATTTTACCATCACATCTTTTTCTTCAGGTCTGCTTTCTGCAATCATTAAAGTTATTGCAACGAGAGCACTATTGGATATTATTTGTTTTTCATCAATTATTAGATGATTATTTTTATTTAAAAATTCAAGAAAGATTGATGCACCAATTCTTTTGCATCCATCAATAAACGGATGGTCCTTTATTAAGAAATATAATAAATTGGCAGCTTTCTCTTCAATACTTGGATATAATTCCTGACCAAAGACATTTTGATATACAGCAGCTAGGATACCGTTAAGTTTTCCAGGTTCTTTTTCAACACCAAACACTTCAGAAGCATCACCAAATTTCATACTGTCAATTAATTTACGGCATTCTTCATAAGTCAACTCATAGATTGATGATAAGCCTTTTGGTTTTTTAATACATCCATGGTCATAATCATCTAGAAGATCTAAAGCATCAGTATATGCCATAACAACATCGTAGACATCTTTTTCATCGATTTCTAACGTATTAGCGATAATTCTAGTTTGAATCTCTACTGTCTTATTTAATGCTTCAATTCTTTTTTGATTAATGGCATATCCTTGTATCATGTAATCCTTCAAGATACCAGTGGCCCATTTTCTAAAGGTGATACCACGTTTAGATTTAACACGGTAGCCAACAGAAATTATCATATCTAAATTGTACATGGCATTTGTATAGTGCTGAACTCCCAAAGTACCCATGTGTGCGTTTTCCGCACATGTGCTATCCTTGTCTAATTCTCCTTCTTTGTAGATATTATTGATGTGACGAGAGATACGCGTTCTATCAACCTCAAAAAGTTCAGCCATTTGTTTTTGACTTAACCAAACAGTTTCTCTATTTTTGCTGACATTTACTTCAAGCTCTAACTCACCATCTTTGAAAATTATTACTTCATTGTCCATTTTCTTATTCCGTTCTATCATTAAATGATTAAATTGGTTTTATCATTACAAACTGTAATTTATCGATTTGATTTATCTTTTCGGCTTTTCCAAACGTTATACAAAATATCCTTCAAAACCAAAAATGCATCTAACTCATTGAAGTCATATTCATCTTTCAATTCATTGATCATCAAATTGATTCGATATGCATAATTTGGAATGTTCACTTGGGCTTGGTACTTAAGAAGAATTGGGTATTTCTTACCCCAAGCATTTGTCCAATCAATTTTTTCTTCTGTTTCTTCACTAATCTTGTCGATCACTTCTTGAATTTCCTTAACGTCTAGATCAAAATCAATCAACTCATCTAAGGACATATTATAAAGCACTGCCATTTTCTTAGATTGGCGAATATCTGGTATTGTTTCATCAGTTTCCCACTTTGAAATTGTCTGTCTGCTTACACCTATTTTTTCTGCCACATCTTCTTGAGAAAGACCAGATTTTTTTCTGGCATGAAATAAGCTATTTCCTAAAGTCATTGTATTTCCTCCCTGATCGGGTTATGACTTCATTATAAAATCCGATCAACGTGTTCTCCACCAACTGAAACAGGCACTTTTGCGATTTTTCTTAACATCAATCTAGAATGTAAATCCATTTATTTGATGCGCCCGACAAAAGTATTTTTTAGTCTTGATGTTCTCGGGCAGTGAACA
>JAUMZN010000043.1 GCA_030528085.1 Erysipelotrichaceae bacterium
ACTCTGTAAGCTGCGAAAAGTCAGAATTTTCGATTTGCTCAGCAAGTACTACTTAAAATTAATATGAATAAAATCCATTTTATTTTCACGATGATTTCAGATATTTCATTTGTGCAAAATACGATATTTAGATTAACGAACTACGCTACGAATGACTGATCACTATCTCCATATGATGTTTTTGGTAAATCTAGTTGGAGCACATTTGATATCTGAGTAGAATCAATTACATTCATATTATACATGCATTAGTAGGAGATCATAGATCATCATTTTTTCATCAGTATAAAATCTTTATGAAGGATGTGACTTTCCAAATCTTTTTTTGCTTCCAATAGCCATGGGTGCATCACTTTGATTCCATGTTCTAAGAGATAATCGATATAAAATAGCGCTGCCTCTTCTAATGAACTTTGAAGCTTAATCAACAGTCCATCTAAATAAGGTGGAGTCCCTTTTTGATCCCATTCGATTTTATCCGCAAGAAAAACGATTAAATCTTCGATTGAATAGTTCGATTTTAAAGTAGTATGGCACTCAATACTGTTTAAAATTTTAGTGTCTTGGACGTTAAAAATTGTTTGTGCCAAATATTTCGAAATTTTTTGATGGATAATTAACGGGAAAACACACTCCTCATCCACCAGTTCAATATTGAATTTTTTAGCAATTTCTATTCTTTTTTCATTTGGATAAATTCCGCCAATGTCATGAAGTAGTGCAGCAATATAAACATTATTCTTAGTATCACGTTCAACTTGGAAGAGATCTGCTAATTCAATTGCTTTTTGAGCGACATTTAATGAATGTTCAAAAATATGAATACATCCTGTATTTTTATATAATTCTTCTACTTTATTTAAAAGAATATCCATTGATTGACTCCTTTCGATACGAATAACTCTTGTAGTGAAAGAAAAAAGAAGAAGATCTTTCAATACAAAGTATCTTCTTCTTGTAGATTTTTTACAAATTAATATTTGTCGTTGCAACGTTTTTTCAAAGTTAAGCTAGGTTTGAACTTAGGTAATTTAGTTGCAGGAATTTCCATTTTTTCACGTGTGATTGGGTTAATTCCCATGCGGCTTTTACGATCAAAAATAGTGAATTTTCCGAAGCCAGTGATTTCAACAGTTCCACCTGTGATTAAAGCTTCTTCCATTTCTTCAAAGATTGTATTGACGATATCTGTAGCATCTTTTTTCTTAATGTGGTACTGGGAATATAATGTTTGAATCAAAGATTCTTTATTAACAAATTTTGTCATCGTATTTAAAACTCCTTCTTTAGGTCTCTTAGCATCAAATCGTTGGCGCAATCTTTTGGTTCTTTGCCATTAAAAAGAATTTGATAAACTTCTTCACAAATTGGCATTTCAATATGCTCTTTGAAGGCAATATCGTGTACGACTTTAGCCGTACGAATCCCTTCAGTTGTCTTGGTATTCGTTTCTAAAAAGTGTTTGACATCATTTTCTTGACCAATTTGTTTTCCTGCTTGGAAATTTCGTGAATTTTCTGATGAACAAGTCACGATTAAATCACCTACGCCTGTTAGTCCGATGAACGTTTCATGACGACCGCCAAAATGGGTACCAAAGCGGATCATTTCTTGTAATCCACGAGTAATTAAAGCCGCACGAGTATTATCTTTATACCCTAAGCCGGCAATAATCCCACTTGCGATAGCCATGACGTTTTTGATCGCAACTCCAAGTTCAGAGCCAATTTCATCATCGCCTGTGTAAATGCGTAAATAGTGATTGGAGAAAAGTTCTTGGACCACAGTTGCATCTTCTAAAGATTGTGAAACCGCGTCAATTGAAGTTAATTGACGGACTACAACTTCTTCTGCATGAGAAGGTCCAATTAAAGAAACAACAGATTTTAATTTCTCAGCTGGAACTACACGACGAATTACTTCACTCATTCGTTCGTCTGTTTTTGGATTAAATCCTTTCGCAACGTTGATAAAAATCGCTTTTTTCTCTAAGAAACTAGCGGCTTGAGCAGCGACAGATTCAATCGCTTGAGTAGGTACGGCAAGTAAGACGATATCTGCATCATGAAGAACAGAATAGTCTGTTGTTGCTTGTAAATCTTGATTAAGTTCAACGCCTGGGAAAAATTTGCTGTTGCGATGATTTAAATTGATATCATCGACTTCATCTTGCATAACCCCGATGAGTTGAACGGGTTGTTGATTATCTGCAAGAACTTGGGCTAAAGCTGTGCCCCAACTTCCGCTTCCAATAACTACAGTTTTCATATATTTATCTCTTTCTTGCCTGAATATTGATCGGTGTTCCCACGAATCCAAATGCTTCACGTAATTTATTTTCTAAATAACGTTTATAGGAGAAGTGGAACAATTCCGGTTCATTGACGAAAATCAAAATGTTTGGTGGAGCAACTGACACTTGCGATGCGTAATAAATTCGCAGCTGTTTTCCGTTGTGCGGTTTTGGTGGGTTCATCATCTGCGCATCCATGATGACATCGTTCAATACATTCGTAGGAACACGAAGAGTACAAGATTCATGGACTTCATCGATTAAAGGCATTAAGTTCTGCACTTTTGCACCTGTTAATGCCGAAACAAATGCGATAGGCGCATAGGACAAATATTTGAATTCTTCACGAATCTTTTTCGTGATTTGAATCATCGTTTTATCATCTTTTTCAACGGTATCCCATTTGTTGTAGACGATGATGACACCCTTGCCGGCTTCATGGGCAATTCCAGCAACGTGCTTGTCTTGCTCGCGAATTCCCTTTTCGCCGTCAATGAGAAATAATACAACATCAGCACGATTAATGGCACTAACAGCTCGTAAAACTGAGTATTTTTCTACATTTTCATAGATCTTTCCTCGTTTACGCATTCCGGCTGTATCGATAATGACATAATCGCGTCCTTCATATCTAAATGGGGTGTCAACTGCATCGCGAGTTGTTCCTTCGACATTGGATACAATTGCTCTTTCTTCACGCAAAATGGCGTTAGTTAAAGAGCTTTTTCCAACGTTTGGACGACCGATGACACAGAATGTTGTCATCCCATCATAAGATTTCATTTTTTTATCTGGAAGCAATTGCACAATTTCATCCAGAACTTCAGCAACGCCTGTACCATGAGCAGCAGACATTGCGATTGGATCACCAAGACCTAAAGAATAGAAATCGTAAATCCCCATTCTCAATTCTTCGTTATCCGCTTTATTTACAGCTAAAACGACTGGTTTTTTAGAGCGTTTCAGCTTTCTTGCAACGGCCATATCGTCCTCTGTCACGCCTTCGATGGCACTGACTAAATAGAGGACTACATCGGCTTCTTCAATCGCGATATCAACTTGCATACCAATTTCGTCTGCGAAGTCTTGATCTTCGATTTGAATACCACCGGTATCAATTAAATAGAATTGCTGAGTCAACCATTCCGCAACTCCGTAAATACGGTCCCGTGTTACGCCTGGCATATCATCAACAATACTTTTACGTTCGCCAATCATACGATTAAATACGGTTGACTTCCCTACATTTGGGCGGCCGACGACCGCGACTGTACCTTTAATCATAGTTATTCATCCTTTAGAGTATTTTCAATTAGATCGACAATTTTTGCGACTGTTTCATCGAAAGTCAGATCACTCGAATCAATAACAGTGGCTTGTTTAGAGATTGTAAGCGGATCTGTTTTTCGAGTGCGATCAGCATAGTCACGATCCTTAATTGCCTTTAAGACAGCATCATAAGAAAGTTGAATTCCTTTTTGAGCGTCTTGCAACATACGGCGTTTAGCTCGAGACTCTACTGAAGCATCTAAATAAATTTTGACTTGTGCGTCAGGCAAAACGACATCGCAAATATCGCGACCATCTAAGATATATCCTTGTTTTGAAGCGATTTGTTGCTGTAAAGCAACGAGTTTTTTTCTAACCTGTGGCAAGGCAGAATACTGTGAAGCGAGTGCAGAAACGTGAGGTTCGCGAATCTTGTTCGTTAAATCGATGCCATTGACCACAACTTTTCCATCGTCCATGGAAAGTTCAATCGCATCTAATGCTTGCTGCAAAGCTTCATTGCTACAAGCAGGAACATTTTGTTCATGCAATGCAAGGGCAATTGCACGATACATTGCACCTGTATCTAAATGGATCAGCTGATACTTTTGGGCAATCACATCGCTGATCGTGCTTTTTCCTGCCCCACTTGGCCCATCGACGGCAACGTTAAAAAGTTTCATTAAAAAATCCTCAATTTCGACATCCAGAAAATCGTTAAGCCAATTAAAACGGATAAGATGACGCAGCATAAAATCATAAAGACGAGCGCTGCTTTACTTGCCGGTTTATCGAGCGAAGAATCGTGAACGATTTGATGTGACTGGCGTCGTGGTTTTTTGGAGGCAAAATATTGCTCTTGGGCAAGATCCTCCGGAGATTTAGTTCGAGAGAGTTTTTGTTTTGGAGCTTCTTGCTGGATTTTCTTTTTATCTTCTTGTGAAGGTAAATTTAATTTTTGATCCAGAAGATCATCTGTTTCCAAAATTTCTCTAAACTGTGCACTGCGAGAAGTTTTTACTGGTGCAGGGTTTGCCGCTGTACGCACGGGCATATCCGCAAACAAATCAATTTTTTGTTCTTGATTAGTTTGTGTTTGCGCTTTGACATTCGTATTTTGAGCAACGGAAGAAAGATCAGAGGAGAACAAGTTTCTTGTTGTTCCTCCATCATCTTGTTTTTGTTCCATTGTCATTAAATGCGAATTGCGGCGGTCAAGATCATGAGAAGAATTGGAAATTTCATTCAAAATTTCGATTTGTTTATCTTCTAAATGAGCCATTGAACTGTTTTGGTTATAGACAGACACTTCGTCTAACAAATCGGACATGACAGAACGTGTCTGGGGTAAAACGTGTTGTTGCGCTGACGAATTTTTGTTGAAATCTAAGTCAGCATTTTGATCGATTTTAGGTTGAACAAATTGTTCTCCTTGGTCGAGTTGTATGGAATCCCGAAGATCCTTATATCTATCTTTACGAGATAATTTAGCCATTGAATGCCCTCCTTGGACAGTGTTTCCATTATACCAAACTTACCTAGGGCTAGTTAGTGTTTTTACCTTACATAAAGGCTAGCATAAAAAAAGCCGCAGGGCGGCTCTTGGATTAGGATTTAGCGCGTCCGGAGTATTTACCGTCAGCAGTTGAAACGACGATCATTTCTCCTTCGTTGATGAATAAAGGCACTTTTAACTCAAGACCTGTTTCAAGTTTTGCGTTCTTTTGAGCAGAAGAAGTTGTATCACCTTTAACTGCTGGTTCGCATTCAACTACTTGGAGAGTTGCTTTATCTGGAAGAGAAACACCGATGATTTCTCCTTCATAGCTTGTGATATTTACGTTGTCGTTTGGTTTAACGAATTTACGTTCCCATTCAAGACGAACCATAGGAATTTCTACTTGTTCATATGTTTCGTTATCCATGAAGACCATAGCATCTTCAGTATCATATAAGTATTGCATTTCGCGTTTGTCGATCATAGCTGGTTCGACTTTTTCTCCGCCGCCCCAAGAAAGTTCAACGTTGCTTCCTGTGCGAAGGTTGCGAACTTTAGCTTTTACGACCATTGCGGAACGTGCTGTTTTGTTTTGTAAAGTATCTAATACGATATAAATTTCACCATCTACAGAGATTGTTTGACCTGGTTTTAAATCGTTGGAACTAATCATCTTTATATAACTCCTTATTTCGTCTAATTTTACAGATCTCTATTCTAATTGATTTCGCTTTTGTGTCAATGATTTTACCTTTATCCATCGCTAAAATTTGATTCGAATTCATTTGGTATGCGAATAATGAACATATTTTTGATTTGTTTGAAATTTAAACCGCTATCTTTCTTGTTTGATTCAAAAATAACAGCGATTTGATCAAAGAAAAACTGCTCAAATTCACGTTTATATTTCAATGAATCGAGCAGTTTATACATTTTAATTTTGATTAGAAATAGCGTTATGCGTTTTCTCTAACTTTTTTTTGGATGAATTGATCCATCGCAGCAGCCGCTTTTTTACCAGCACCCATTGCGGAAATAACAGTAGCTGCACCAGTAACAGCATCACCACCCGCGAAGATTCCTTCACGAGAAGTCATTTCGTTTTCATCAACGATCAAGCATCCTTTACGGTTTGTTTCTAAGCCTTCTGTTGTTGAACGGATTAATGGGTTTGGAGAAGTTCCAATCGCCATGATCATGCAATCGGCTTCAACTTGGAAATTGCTTCCTTCTTTAGCAATTGGACGACGACGGCCAGATTCATCTGGTTCACCGAGTTCCATTTTAATACATTCTACAGAAGCGACGTTGCCATTTTCGTCTGGATGAACAGCAACTGGGTTATTTAATAAGTCGAAGATAATTCCTTCTTCCATTGCGTGTTCAACTTCTTCTTTACGAGCAGGAAGTTCTTCTAAAGAACGACGGTAAACGACATGGACTTCAGAACCTAAACGACGTGCGCAGCGCGCAGCATCCATCGCAACGTTTCCGCCACCGACAACAACTGTTTTTGTTGGATGTTGGATTGGTGTAGCACTATCTTCTTTATATGCCTTCATTAAGTTAAAACGAGTTAAGAATTCGTTTGCGGAATAAACGCCTTTTAATTCTTCCCCAGGTATATTCATAAAGTTAGGCAAACCGGCACCAGAACCAACAAAGATTGCTTCATAGCCATCAGCCATTAAATCTTCGATCGTTCCAGAACGGCCAACGATATAGTTCGTGACAAATTCAACGCCTAAATTGGATAATTTAGAAATTTCATGTTGAACGATTGCTTTTGGTAAACGGAATTCTGGAATTCCATACATCAATACCCCGCCGGCAACGTGCAGTGCTTCAAATACAGTGACTTCATAGCCAAGTTTTGCTAAGTCGCCAGCAACAGTTAAACCTGCAGGTCCACCACCAACAATTGCAACTTTATGACCATTTCTTTGTGGTGCAGCAATCGGTTCTTCGCCTTGTTCTCTCATATAGTCAGCAACAAAGCGTTCCAAGCGACCGATTGCCACTGGTTCACCTTTAATACCGCGAACACATTTCGCTTCACATTGCGTTTCTTGAGGGCAGACACGACCACAAATTGCAGGGAGTGAGCTTGTTAAAGAGATGATTTCATAAGCGCCTTTAAAGTCACCTTCAGCAACTTTAGCGATGAAATCTGGAATATGAATATTGACTGGGCAGCCTGCTACACAAGGTTTATGTTTACAATTTAAGCATCGTTTTGCTTCGTCGATCGCCATTTCAGGAGTGTAACCTAATGTTACTTCTTCTACATTAGTGATTCGCACATTAGGATCTTGTGCTGGCATCGGATTTTTGTCCATGCGCATGTTAGGCATTTAGTTTTCCTCCTTTTTATTCAGCAGGTTGCATGCTGCTTCATAATCATGACGTTCTTTATCAAAATATTGACGGTTACGAGACATCGCTGCATCGAAGTCTACGAGATGTCCATCAAAGTCAGGTCCATCTACGCAGGCAAATTTCATTTTGCCATCAACCATTAAACGGCATCCGCCGCACATTCCTGTACCATCGATCATGATTGGGTTCATCGAAACGATTGTTGGAATATCGTATTGTTTTGTTAATTGGCAAACGAATTTCATCATGATCAGTGGTCCGATCGCGATGACTTTATCGATTTTTTGACCGCTCTTAATCAGTTCTTCTAATTTTTGAGTAACTAATCCTTTTTCACCAACGCTGCCATCATCACTCATTAAATAGTAATGATCGGAAACAGCTTTAAATTCATCTTCTAAAATAACGAGATCTTTATTGCGGAATCCGACGATGGTATCGACGTGTTTTCCGGCTTGATGGAATGCTTTTGCGGTTGGAAGTGCAATAGCGCAACCAACACCACCACCGATGATCACTACATTTTCGCCTTCAATTTCAGAAGGTTTACCAAGTGGTCCGGCAAAGTCAGCTAAATAATCGCCTTCGTTTAACGCCATGAGCTTGCGTGTAGAGGCACCTACAACTTGGTAGATAATTGTGACTGTTCCTTCTTCTGGATTGGCATCTGCAATCGTAAAAGGAACACGTTCACCATCTTCGTCAACGCGTAAGATGATAAATTGTCCAGCTTTTGCTAAACGAGCTGCGTGAGGAGCTTCAACCGTGATTGATACAACGGTTGGGTTCAAAACTTTTTTGCGAAGAATTTTATACATTCTCTTTCTCCATTTCTTCAATTCTTATTGACTGATTTACGATAAGAAGGATGTAAAACAGACTGAATTTTCAATATCAAAATTGCCTGATCTTTTTTAGTATAGCTTGTTTTGAGATAAACGAAAAATTTTTCTTCGTTTATTTTCATTATCTTTCAACAATTTACATTTTATCTAACAAAACGAGCTCTTTAAATACAGAGTGAATAGTTTAACCACGTTTTAAATAGAAAGATCGATTAAATCGAATTCTTTCATTTCATAGCCGCTTGGAATACCCATTTCGTAATTGCGATCGCCGATAAATTCGAGCAATTTTTCTTCGCTTTTTGGATCGTTGATCGCTTTTAAGCAATACGTGATCGCTTTGACTGCTTTTTTTCTTGCGACTTCGTAAAGATCAAATAAGCTTTGATCAGATTGTTCTAACGTAGCTGGGTTTTTCCATGGCTTATGCAGTAAGTTACAAATATCGACATTGTCCTCACAAACGTTTGGAATGGAAAAACCAGATAATGCATGCAGTAAGCCGAGTGATTTTTCGATTGGCTGCAAGAATCCTTTTTTATAGTTTTTTGGATCGCGGAATATTTTTTGCATCGTTTTCCAATCTTCTAATGCTTCAACGATCGTTTTAGGTTCGAGTTTTGTGTCGTAGATTTGTTCAATTGCCGGAATATAAATTCGACAAATTGCACGAGCGACAGGAAGACTTGTCGAGAGGCATTCAACACCTGGATCATAGTCCGTAATCGTCGTATCTTTTTTGAATTTAAGCATTGCTGCATCTAATAAAGATTCAAAGCGATGGTGATTGAATGCACAATCAGACGATAGGCTGTAATTTCCTGTTCGATAGTAAATATAAGGGTGGAATGTACTATCCATTGCCCAGTGGCACAAATGGCCGCAAAGATAAGCGATCATTTCTTGCTGGATTGGATGTTTCTTTTCGTGGCGAATTGAGTTTATTGCACTTGCATAAAAGGCATTGACATTTTCTTCATGAAATTTATTTCCAAATTGGCGAACTTTATTGGGCAACAACAGTTTCGCTGGTGTTGTATGGTAAAAAAATAAAAAGTCAGGGCCTTGTGAGCCAGTGATCACAAACATCTTGCAGCGATCGAGCAATGGCTCGTTTAAGCTTTTCATAACATCTTCACAAAATAGAGCATGTGTAACTAAATTGGGCATTTAGAGTTCCTCCAATTTCTTTTTTAATCCCAGAAACAATTCCCGTTCTGCATAAGTATCCATAGAACAGTAGTCGCTGATCCGCTCGCCTATTTTTTGCACTTTGCAAGGGTCGTTTTCAAGCAAAGTTTCACGATAAGCAAACACGGCTTCCATTCCATTATGAATATCGAGTTGATCGTAGCTAGCACAAGCTGAAAATAAAGGCATTAACGTTTTGAGTGAGCTTTTCCCTCTTTGCCTTAAATCATAGAAACAACCGTTTTCAAATGGAGCTTGCAGATCAATCATGCGATTATTCACTTGTTCTAATTGTACTCGATATTCAGGAAACTGGTTTGCCAGTTGCCTAAGACGCAGTTTTTCGGCTCCATCCATATTGAAAACCATAATGCTTCCGTGATCAGGAATATCTTCGAGCAAATGTTCAATAAAGTCTTTTCTGCAATCGCCTGTCGCAAAGAACGTCTTATGGTCTAATTCGCCTTGTTCATTTTCGATGTGCATAGAATATTGGAAACATAAAACGTCAAAAGCTTTCATTTTAACATAAGGCGGAATCGCAAACGTTTCCCATTCAAAATCTAAGTAACAAATCGGATATTCAATTTGTTTCATCCAATAACGTATAGCTTGATCATCCATAAAGACGCCGCCATTTTGATCCGCTTTTATTTGCGCATACTGCATCGGTGTGCCTTCAAATAAATCACTTGTAATATCGCCTAGGCGTTCAATGCCTTTCTCTTCAATCCATTCTCTGCTGCTTGAACTCGATAAAAACGCACTTGCATAGTCTGGCAATTGTTGTTCGTGGAAGCACTCTTCATAATATGGGCATTTGTTTGGACGAGTGCAGGAGCTGACGCGGCGGACGCAATAATCATCTAACGTTGAATTAGATAATTTATTGGCCATGTCGACTAATTGTTCAAAAGTAACGGAACCCATTTTTTGTTGAATTTGTTCCGTCGCACTCAAACGCGTAAACCCACCGCGTTTTTTCTTTAAATGTGAAGTGATTTTAAAGAAGTCGGATGGTTTGGGATTGTCTTGGCGCACATAACTAGAATTTAGATATAGAAATTCATGTTCGCTGACCTCAACGCCGCAAGCCTGGCAAATCATTGTGTCGATCACAAGTCCATTGAGTAAAGATTCTTTTGGTGCTGTTGAACAATACGGATAAATCGCTTTATATGTTCCATCTTGTTTTTCAAAGAGAAATGGAATGTTGGTTCGCAATCCATCTTTTTCAAAACGAAGAGAACGCCCGCAAGTTTCCGCTTTTAAAATTTCTAAAGAGCGCTCAGTCGGATCATAAGGCTGACCACTGACAAGATTAAATGGCTTTACAAGTTTTTCTAATTGTTCATAGTATTCGGTTCTTAGCGGAAACAAGATCGTGCTCTGGGTATGGTTTTGGGCATATAAAAATCGTCTTGGACAATATATCGCTTGAACAAGCTGATTTGTATGTATGGATTGGTTAGTTGTAGTTTTCAAGAATGTCTTTCAGTCCCTTCAAATATTTTTGTTTGTTTTGTTCGGGTTCTAACAAACGAATTTGATCTTGTAATTTATAAAGTTGTTTAAACACTTCTTCTTCATCATCACTATCAAACGCATAACATTCCCAATTGTCATGGCGTTTTTCGAGCTGAATTAAATTTTCTCCCCATTCAATTTCTAAAAAATTACGGCGTTTGTTTACATTGATTTCCACTACATAGTGAACCATTTCCTGTTCCACTAATGTTCTAGAACCAATATGATCTGTGATGTTGAAAGTTTCGTCGCGTTTAAAATATTGAAATGTCGGTTCAACTGAATGCATACGCTGTTCCGATACACGATATGTTCGGTACTCTTTGCGCATATGATCATAGCCAAGTAAATACCAACATTGATCGCTAAAAATCAAAGCGTATGGATCAACATAGCGAATTTTCGAAGTGTTTGAATAAATCGCTTGATAATCCAACTCTAACATATTGTTATTGGCGAGTGCTTTACGGATAGTATAAAGCATATTGCTGACTTTTTTAGAAATAGGTTTGCCATTGAGATAAACAAATAGCCACTCTTGATCCCCTAAATCACCATTAGTTTGGGCAATAATCTTCTCTAGTGTTTGTGCGGCATTTCCCCAACGCAAAGAAAGATTAGCCTGCAAGTATTCTTTGACATGAATTAAGTCTTGAATTTCTTCCATACTCAGTTGAGGCAAGATGAGGCGTGCAGAGTGATCGAGTTGATATCCCCCATTTTGTCCGCGATACGAGTGAATAGTATAACCAGCTTCAGTTAACTCTTTTTTATATTCACGAATATTTCGTGGGTTAGTGTTTAGTTTTTCTGCTAACTCTTCAATAGACATAATGTTTTTATTTTTGAGAAGAATTAACATTTGAATGCAATTAGCCGTTCGATTCATGAGTTCTCCAATACTATGAATAATTTCAGTAATTTTTATTGTCTATTATTCATCTTAAACGATCGTGGACTGATTGTGTTGTAAATTACAAAACAAGACAAGTTTTATTGAAAACTCAATCATTTCAATTAAAAACTGAAAACTAACCTCCTACGAAGAATAAAAATGAAAGATAATTTATTATCTTTATTTGCGCGTAGAAGTGCATTATTTTGTACTTACATTCATGATCTTTTCATTTTTGTATCATTTAGATTTAAATGAAATATTTCAAAATTTTTGAAAGTTATTGAAAACCGATCTTTTGGTATTATTAATCAGACAAATTTTGCGCTCAGGCTTAATATGGGTTGATATATGCCTAAGTGCATGGTAACAGGAGGACATTTAAATGAATAAAAAACTTTTAGCAGCTGCTATGACTGCAGCAATGTTATTCGTTGGATGCAGCAACGGTGGCAACGCAAGCGATCTTGAAAAAACAGTTACTGAAGAAAACATTTCTGCTACTGTAACAAAAGATGAATCCGGAAAAATCACTAAAGTTGTAATCGATGAATTCGATGAAGACGGTGTTTCTAAAAAAGATAAAGGTGAAGAATACGGATTAAAAGCAGTTTCTAGCATCGGTAAAGAATGGAATGAACAAATCGAATTCTTAGAAAACTACATCGTTGAAAACGGAATCGACGGTGTTGAAGTTGACGCTGATGGTTACGGAAACGACGACGTTAAAACAGGATGCACAATCAACATCGCTGGTTACTTAGACGTTGTTAAAAAAGCAGCTGAATAAGATTAATTCAAATATAAAAGCATCATATGTGATTCAGGTTGATCAAGCAGCTTCAAAACTGATGATAACCCGATTATGACAATGATCAAGTTCAGGTATCAGTCAAATGATTGATACCTTTTTTGTTTGGATTTTGAAGTCTATTTAAAGACTGCAATCGAAGTTGCTCATTTGATGGTTTCCCTATAATTCAAAAAACAAATCTATAAACCAAAAAACGGTATAACCTCAATGAAAGAAGCTATACCGTTTAATTTTGATCGGACGAACCCATGTTGATGGGCATTGCCCATCATTGAATAGATTTTTAAATCTTGATCTTTCTAGGAGTAACGAAAGAAAAGGAATTTAAAGGAATTGGGTTCCATATGGACAACACCTGGAATTTTTTCAACTTGATCGGTGAATAAGTTCAATCCATCTTTTGTTGAATGAACAGGAATATCTACTGGTTCATCTTTAATATTGAAACAAGCCCAAATCGCCTTTCCTTGATAAGCTCTTTCGAAAATGCAATAAGGATTGCTCAGTGCAATTTGTGTATAGTCGCCATAAACGAGTTCTAAATGCAGATGACGCATGCGATTCAAGACGCTGATCAACTCACAAAGATCATTCCATTCTGGTTTTTCGATATAAGGTCTTAGTGATGTGTCGTTGTGATTTTTCACACCTTCTATTCCCCATTCACTTCCATAATAAACGCATGGAATACCTGGCATCGCATATAACATCGCATAAATGAGCGGCAGCCATTCTTTCTTTTCTAAAATGGAAGCAATGCGATTGACGTCATGATTGTCCACAAACGATACCGGATGTTTTCCTGTATATAAGCACCATGGTTCTTTTCCGAATTGACGGTTGAACGAATACATGATTTCAAAGAAGTTTCTTGTATTAAAAGAAGAATACAAACCTTTGTAGCATTCATAGTTGGTCACAGAATCCAACATGTTTTCATTCATCCATTGGTTATAATCGCCATGCAATGTTTCGCCTAGCAAGAAGAAGTGACGATTTTTTTGTTTTACATGATTATGAAGATAGCGTAGAAAATC
>JAUMZN010000044.1:0-3433 GCA_030528085.1 Erysipelotrichaceae bacterium
TTTTTTCGATCTATAGAGACCTAAATACCAAAAAGCTTAACTTAATGACATTGTTGCACAATAGATCTTGAATCTGAAACGCCATTAAAATTAATCCCTTGTGATTTATTGTCGTAAATGTGCCCTCCATTCATAATAAAAGATGCAGAGCTATTATTTTTTCCACGAACGTTGACACCAGTACTAAAATTTGTGATCTCGCCGCCATTCATTTCAAATTGACATCCTGAAGCATTGACATATACGCCGGTATCAGAACCATTTCCAATGAGTTTAGCTCCTTCATTCATTGTTAAAGCTGAACCTTTTCCTCCATGATTAATGATATAAAACGCATATTTTGCATCATTGTTTTTCATTTGACCATTAAAAATGTAATTTGCGCCATTTGTTGAATAGACAACCGCTTTAGCAACACCGTTTCGGCAAGTATTATTTTGGATCAATGCCGTATCAGTAAATGTCATATTGTTATATGTGGCACGGAATAGATAATCAAATGAACAATTTTCTACTGTGCCACCAATGTTATCCTTACTGTAGTACCCAAACAGAACCTGCATATTATGGATATTATCGATTTTGGATTGTGCGGTTGATTCAAAATTGGAATTATTGTTACGAATAGCCTCCACATTCTCTCCACCGGCTACATCTGCGGAAATATTGGTGATATGACCAGAAAATACTGCATTTCCTCCATTTCGGACATGAATCGCAATCCCTGAAGCGCCTTGCCACATCGTTGTTCTGCCAGCAATATTGGAAATTGTTCCACCAACATTTGCGGTTCCGCCATCTAGATAAATAGCGCGTCCGATCATGTTTTTAATACTAGATCCAGCTTGCATATCCAATTGACCGCCTTGAATCCAAATTGCTCCTGCTTGTCCTGTTTTGTCGTTTTTTTCATCAACGCAATTTCCTCTTTCGATTTTTTGTGTATCTTGAATGATCGAACCTTCTTCCATAATTAGCTTTGCGTTAGAAGTAATACGAACAGCTGACATACCACCATAATTTTGTAGAATTGTTCCTTGTTTTAAAACAATATCATTTGACGTATAGGACGCAATTATCGCATCTTGAACTTTATCTTCGTTTCCACCATTTTGATCCGTGGATTGTTGTGTGAATACTGTACCTGCCGCAAGCCCATTATCGTCTAAAACAATGTCTTCAAATGTTAAAACATGATCTCCTGAATCCTGCCTCCAGTTATTAATTTCAAACATTGCTGGATTATATGTGCTTCGCGCATTGTCTTGAACTTTTACAAAATCTTCTGATCGATGAACTCGATGTCCATTTCCATTGATCGTTACGGATTTATCGTTAATTCGCACACTTTCAGTCATCGTTAAATCGGATAATAAGTAAATTGTTCCTCCATCTGATACAAGTTCAACCGCTTTATTGAGTGTCAGTACAGGACTAGTTTCACTTCCCTCATTTTCATCATATCCTTGGTCAGATACATAGACCGTATTCAAAGTCGTTGAATCAGAATTCGTCACATCTGGGTTTTCATTCACTTTTTCTTCACCATTTAAATTGCTTTCGATAACTTCAAAATCCTGATCTATTTTTTCATCATTGATATTTGTAGTTGGTGGAACACTTCCATCTTCTTTCGCTTCTTCTTGCGAAATCTGAGTCATTTCTAATTCTTGATTTTGTAGATTCTCTTCTTCTTGAAATTCATTTAAATTGTCTTGTGCATAAATTGGATAAGGCAAACGACTAAATGCAGACGAGGTAAGTAAAGCCGTTGCGATTGCCATCGTAAATACATTCTTTTTCTTGTTCATAAAAAACGCGTCTCCTTTTTTCATACATGTGATAGATTCAAATGTTTTTCACAAATATAAAAAGACACAAATTCACCATCGTTTGTCGAGAATCTGTGCCTTTAATGTATTATGTTCAATCTTACGTAAAAACGGATAAACTGATTGTGTGGATGAGCGTAGTAGTGGTTTGACATAACTCTCAACTCCTT
This sequence comes from Erysipelotrichaceae bacterium, assembly GCA_030528085.1. Lineage (GTDB taxonomy): Bacteria > Bacillota_I > Bacilli_A > Erysipelotrichales > Erysipelotrichaceae > Allobaculum. The sequence goes on from JAUMZN010000044.1 coordinate 2,003, forward strand.
TTCTTACATACGTTTACGCATCAATCATTTCATTTTGATATCAGTATTAAAAAGTATCTTATTCATCCTATATCCACATGGATAATTAAGTTTGATTTTAGTCTACCCCCCCCCGCGTACTTTGTCAATTAATTTTAGTCCCATTAAAATCAAAAGTAAGCTTCATAAAAATCAGAGTATTTATACAAATTTTGGTTCTAAGTAATACTGTGTGGAATTTTGGCACTTGATCCAAAAATGTTAATTCAATTTTTTCAAAAATAATAAAAAACGGCACAGTCACAATTAAGGACTATGCCGTTTAGTTTAAAGATTAACTTGATGTCGTGAATTCAATTCACTTTCTTATTTTGATGAATTAGCGAGTAGATTCACGAACGATTGGAGCTGCGTGAATTTCAATTTCTTTTTGAACGCCTTTTTCATCGTTGTTCATTAACATTTTTGTCAACATTCTCATCGCAAGAGCACCCATGTCATAGTCAGGGATATTAAATGCGGAGATTGTTGGACGTACCATTGGTAAATATTTGGAATCTAAGATTGTTACGATTTCGAGATCTTCTGGAACATTATAACCATGTTCGCGGGCAGCGTTTAAAATCGCAATAGCTTGAGAATCACGGAATGCGATGTTTAATTTAGCTGGTTTATGTTCTTTGAAGTATTCACTAAAGTATTGATAACTTGTCTTATAGGTGTCGTTATAGGAGAGGTAGTTATTAAATTCTTTACCTGCTTCTTGATATGCTGATTCTACTCCAGCTTTGAGCTGACGCATCATGGAGAGGTTCAGTTTATCTTCAACTAAAGCAATATCATCAATTCCGTTTGCGAAATATTTCTGAACTAAATCGTGGCAGATTTGTTCCATATCTACATATACGTTGCCGACATGATCATGGTTTTGACCTTCGATTTTGCTGCCGACGATAACCATTGGAATTTTGTATTCGTTTAAGACATCCATTTCATCTTCTGAGAAGTTGTCATTGAAAATGATGACACCATCCACTCTGGATTTGATGATGGATTCAATAACATCCTGCATTTTGGAAATGCCTTTAGATGTTGTATGGAACATCACGTTATAGTGATAAATGTTTGCGACGTCCATTAAACCGTTCAAAATTTTAGCATTGTATGCTAACAGCTTTTCAGACATAACGATCGAAACTGTTGTTGTTTTGGATAATGCTAAACCTTGAGCAACGGCATTTGGTTTATATCCTAAACGTTCGATGACTTCTTGTACTCTTTGGCGAGTATCTTCACGTACAACGCTTGAATCGTTGATAACACGGGATACTGTGGCTAGTGATACATCTGCTTCTTTAGCAACATCATAAATCGTAATTCTTTTCATCTTATTATTCCTCTTATCTTATTTCTTATTGTTTTGAATAAAATTATTCAGGCAGTTCTGGTAAT
>JAUMZN010000044.1:3443-13507 GCA_030528085.1 Erysipelotrichaceae bacterium
TCTTTGGCATCTGAATCTGCTTCATCTGTTTTGAAGAAAGATTTTAAGCCGCTGAAAATCGCATTGCTGACATGATTAAAGCCTTCTTCAGATTTGTCGACGATATTTTTGAGTTTTTCGGATTTGCGTAATTCTTCGATTTGTCCGTCAACAAATTCTGTTGCAGCTTTGAACTGAGGGATTTCTTTTAATTTTTCATAACCAAATTGCAATCCATCAGCAATCATTGCGCCTGTGCCAACTAAGAATTCACGTCCAGATTCCATTGTTTTCTTAAACTGTTCGTTGTTGGAAACATCGATCACTGTTTGACGTGTTTTTTCTAATAAAGCAGAGACTTTATCAGACATGTCTTTCATTTCTTTTTTGAGTTGTTCTGGGTGCTTATTGTTTTCTAACCAAGCTTTGAATTCTGAAAAGTATTCTTCTAATTGGTCTTTCGCTTCATCAACGACTTCTTCATTTTTATCGTTGCCGTTTTCACGCATCGCATCTAATGCTTTTTGTGAAGCTTTTTCCATTTCATCGATGGCTGCAGCACGAACATCTTCTTGAGTTAATTCTGGTTCTTTTTCTGTAGTTTCTTGTTCTGTAGGCTGTTGTTCAACTGGTGTTTCGTCTACAGTTTCATTTGTTTTATTTTCTTCAATCATGATTATTCTCCTATAAAACGTATCTTGTTAGACGATTTGTTTATTGATTAAGGTGTAGTCGGTTTTGATTCATCATCGGCAGGTGTTTGATTTAACGTCTGTTTGAGTTCTGAATCAATCGGTTTAAAATCTGCAGGCGTTTGTTCTGCAGGTTGATTTTCATTTGTTTGTAAAGGGGTGGTAGTAGGGGCCTCTTCTTTTTTCTTGATATTTTCGCTTAAACGCTCTGTTGCAGTACTGAATAAATTCATTGTGTTAACTGCAGCACGTTTGGCCGAGGCTTGTACTTCATTAACGGTATTCGAGACCTGACCAATTGTATCGAGTGGCGCTTCAAGTTTGACCATATCCCGATTCAAGGCTTTTATTGTTTCTTGAAATAATTCAGCTGTATCAATAAGTGACTTGAAAAATAGGATCACATAGATCAAAGCAATCACACCCGCAATGCATAGGGCGATTCTTGCTAGGTACATAAGGACATCTAAATTGACTGTCATAAGCTTCCTTTCTAACAACAATTGTTCCGTTAGCTAATTATATCATTTTTAAACGGTTTCAAAACGAAAAATGAAACAATTTTCATTTAGGCTAGATTTATTCAACAATTTGTGAACAATTCTAGACTTTTTCGCAAGGTATTGTTGTTTTTGAGCTATTTGTCATCTCATTAGATTTAGAATTTCGAAATTCAATGTTCTAAAACAGAGATCAATAAGACTTATTTATACGTTATCTTTGTTCAGTTGTCAAAGAACAAAAGAATTTTATAAGTCGTTCATTCATGGATTGAAACGAATGATGCAAAAACTTGTAAAAATCTTTATCTCTATTCTAGAAGATCATTCCCTAATATTCGCTTATAACGCCCGATCAATTCTGTAAGATTAAGCGATACACCATTAAAAAAAGCTGAAAATCTTGAATGGATCAACAGCTTTCGTTTGTAAAAATTTATTTTAAAAGATCTTTTAACATGTCTTTGAGCAAGTAAATATTTTTACTCGACATGAAAAGATATACGGCAGGAGCATGTTTTGCCAAAGTTTTTGCCCCGTCTTGATCAAGAGTGATGAGTTGACCATTTTCTAAACGATCCACTAAATCCTGGATCGTTACGGTGATCGTTTCATCTTCTGGTTTGATATTGGCATCAAAATCTAAAACAAAGCTTTCATCTGCTTCATTTAAAGATTTCGCAAAACGATCTAAGAAGAACTGCAGACGTGAATAACGATCCGGTTTATAAAGTGCGATCACTTTATGGTTTGGATAACGTTTATGTGCAGAACGGATCATTTGGCTGATTGCCGTTGGATGGTGAGCATAGTCATCGACTAACACACTGTCGCCAACTTCTTCAATCACAAAGCGGCGGGCAATGCCTTCAAATGTTGCTAAGCGATCTGCAATTTCCGCATATGGCATACCAAGTTCAGCAGCTAATGCGAATGCACCTAAAGAGTCCCAGGCAAAAGGCAATCCTGAGTTATTGAGCGTGAGATGAGCAACGATTTGGCCATCTTTTTCAACATCCATCTGCGTACCTTGTTCATTTTCGACAAGATTAATACCGCGATAGTCATTTCCTTCTTCAAGTCCATAAGTCACAACATCAACTGGATAGTTTAAATGTTTTAAGTAAGGATCATCACCGAAGATAATCGCTTTTTTATGGATTTGGTTGGCAAAGCTTTGGAATGCAGAAATATAGTCATCCAAGTCTTTATAGTAGTCGACATGGTCTAATTCAATATTGGTAATCAATGCATAGTCTGGATGGTACGCAAGGAAGTGACGCTTGAATTCACACGATTCTAAGACGAAGTTTTTGGCATCGCTTGGCATATGGCCATGGCCATCACCAATTAAGTAACCTGTTGGTTCATATGCTTCAAGAACATGGGCTAAAAGTCCAGTTGTCGTGGATTTGCCATGACAGCCGGCAACGCAAATCGCGTTGTAGTCTTCTAACAGTTTGCCTAAGTATTCGTTATACCAATAAACTTTGGCGCCAAGTTCTTTTGCGCGTTTGATTTCAGGATGATCTGGACCAAAAGCAAGGCCGGCGATGACGATGTCATCTTTTTGGATGTTGTTGGCATCAAAAGGTAAAATCTCAATTCCTCTTTGTCTTAAACCATCTTCGGTAAATACATATTTTTCAATATCGGAGCCGCGGACATTTTGGCCTTGGTCGGCTAAAATTTGGGCCAAAGCAGACATGCCTGTTCCTTTGATTCCTGTAAAGAAAATTGCCATTGTTTAACCTTCTTTCCAATGCGTTTTATTCAGCTTCTTTTTTGTCTGGATTTGTTTTTGTTGCCTTACCTGCTGGTCGAGACAAGAAATCAGCTAAATCTGCACTTGAAGATTCTTTCGCAACTGTGACGATTGGTTCAGCTTCTTTACGTGGAGCAGCTTTTCTTTTGGTGTCCGCTTTAACAACTGGTTTTTTTGTTTGGTTAGGAGCACCAAAAATTGGTGAAATGATTGTTGTCATTTCAGAAGAGTCAAGTGGTTTAGTTAAGTTAATCGCATCATGAACTAATGTTGCATCTTTTTGATCTTCTTTCACATCACCATAAATAGGAGAAATGATTGAAGTGTAGTCTTGACGAACGATCGTGTTGCGATTAGCGCGATTGATTTGTGGACGAACATAAGAAGGACGAGTCTTTTCTTGTGGTTTTGTTTCGACTACATCTTCGATCGCATCTAAAAATTGACTTTGTTGAGGTTGTGCAACGACTTGTGGTTCCACATATAAGTTTTCAGTAGGAACAACGTCTTGTTCTTGTACAGCTGGAGCAGCTTCAACTGTTGGCTGTACTGCTTCTTCAACTGGATTATTTGCTTGGTTATTGCGTTTTAAAAAGTTAGGTAAAGTTCGCTCTGTTGTGCTGACTTCTTCCTCTTCTTCGAATTCATCATCTTCAACTGTTTCGTATAAAAATGATTTCATTACATCTTTAAATCCCATTTTTTAAGCCTCCTTTACAGAGTTTAAGAAACTCTGGATTTCCTGTGGGGTTTTACGGAGCTTAGATACAAAGCGTCCGAGTTCATTTCCGGCTTGATAAACAGTAAAAGAAGGAATGCCTAAAATATCTTGGTCGATTGCTTCATCTAAAAGTTCATCACGATCGAGTTTATAGAAATCGAAATCAGGATTATCTGCTTCGATTTGATCTAAAAACGGTACGAGATAGACGCAATCTGGGCACCATGCAGCAGACCATAAGAAAACGACTGGTCGGTTTGAATCTTTTAAAGCTTTTACTTCTTCAATAGTGTGCGCTTGTTTCATATTCATTTATCTTTCTATTGTTCTTGTGGATCCAACGAATGGAGAAGAACGTTTTATCTTTACAATTTTATACCGTATCGATCAATTTAGCACGTTATTGCACAGGATGTTTGCGCCAAATGCATCGATAAATTGGTTGACCGTTTTCAACAAATTTCGCTTCGTACTCTGTGAGCGGATCTTCAGGATGTTCTTCACGACGGAAATCGACACTAATCTCTTCTAAGAAAAATCCAGCATTCAAAAATTCGAGAATCGAATATTCGAATAAAGAGCTGTTATCGGTTTTCATGATGATCTGACCATCTTCACTTAAAAGCGTTTTGTATTGTTTTAAAAATGAAGGTGCTGTTAAGCGGCGTTTAGCGTTGCGTTTTTTAGGCCACGGATCAGAAAAGTTTAAATGTAAAACATCAACTTCCCCACTTTTAAAGCACAAATCTAAATCTGCACCATCGCCATAGATTAAACGTAAGTTTTCTAAATTTGCTTCGTCAAACTTTCTTGCGGCAAGACCTGCTGCACTTTCGTTTTTCTCAACCGCAACAAACAAATCTTGAGGATATAACTGGGCCATAGCGGCTGAATAGCCGCCTTTGCCACAGCCAATTTCAAGATGAAGTTTTTGGCCTTCTTGTTTTTGCCAAATTGTTGTCCACGATTGATCGATTGGCATACGTGATGGGCTAGTGGTTAAATATTCCGCTGCCCATGGAACTCGACGCATTCTCATTGATTTGCTAACCGTTCAATTGCATCCGCATAAATCGCAATTGCTTCTTTCAATGATTCGATTTCAACACCTTCGTCTGCATCGTGAATGCCGCCAAGGATTAAATCTTTAGGTGCACGAATCCATGGTTTTTCTGGACCGAAGGCAACGAAGTTATCAAACATTTTGGCATAAGTTCCCCCACCAAGAGTGATTGCTGGACGGAATGTATCGCCAGAATATTTGCGGTAAGCTGCCATTAAGTTTTGTACTAAATCAGAGTTTGGATCAACGAATAAAGGTTTTCCAGAATAAGGAACGCTTGAAGTAATCTGATTGTTGATTTCTAAGCAAGCTTGTTCGAAACCTTTAGCGATTGTTTCAACATTTGTATCGTTTGGATAACGGATATCGATTAATACGTGAGTATGTCCATTTTGAACGCTGACTAAGCCGACGTTCATTGTTAAAAAGCCCATGTATACGCCGTTAACATCGATGGATTCTGGTGTACCTTTCCAGTCCCATAATAAGGAGTAAAGATCTTTGGAAAGTTTGTCGTTATAAGCTTGGCCGATGTAGTTGAATAACATCACAGCTGCGTTTTTGCCTAAATAAGGAAGTGAAGCGTGTGCTGCTTTACCAATGACTTCTAATACAACTTTTCCATCTTTCACTTCACCATGACCAGTTACGCCATTTGTATTCAAGAAGAAGTTGAATAAGTTTTCGTCAAACTGATCCGTGTTGAGTGTTGCAGTTGCTTTTTCGATGACGATATTGACACGAGTTCCTGCTTCAAAAGATTCAATAATTGTATCTGCATCACTATCTAAAGCGATGTGTACGTTTCCTTTTTCACCATAAACAACTGGGAAGTCAGCATCTGGAGTGAATCCCATTGTTGGAATTGGTCCTGTTTTAACGTATTCAGCAATACCGCCCATGCCGCTTTCTTCATCTGTTCCGGCAATTAACATAACTTTGCGTTTTAATGGTACGTTTAAGTCTTTTAACATTTTTAAAGCATAGTAGCTTGCTAAAAATGGTCCTTTATCGTCTAAAACACCGCGGCCAAATAAATAGCCTTTGTCTTCAGACATAATTAAAGGATCGTGATGCCAGCCATCACCAAGTGGAACGATATCTAAGTGGCCTAAAACACCAACGCTTTCTTCGCCTTCACCATATGTGATTAAGCCTGCATACCCATCATAGTTTTTGGTATTGAAGCCATCTCTATTGGCTTTGTCGAGCATCAGTTCTAATACTTCTCTTACTTTTGGTCCAAAAGGAGCACCTGGTGCTGCGTGTTCTACATCGCGTGTGGATTCGATTGCGATGATATCTGCTAAATCTTGTCTAAAATCTTCAAAATAATCTTCAACTAAAGTTCTATAATTCATGTTTATATTCCTGTCCTTTAAATTTCATTATAAAGCAAGAAATATGATATTCGAAATGGTTGTGCATTTCTATTCGATTCTCGCTTGATTTTGCGAAATTACGTTTATGAACAATAACCATACTCGAAAAAATACCGGAAGTTATTGGGCTTCCGGCATTTTTAGGTCGTATGAAATTCAAAATCTAAAGAAATGAATTAATTATTCAGCTTCTTTTGTTTCTTCTGGTTTTGGTGCTTCTTCATTTTTGTGATGATCGAAGCGACGTGGACCGTTTGGTCGGCGATTGTCTTTACGTGGGCCACGGTTTCTTTCTGGTTCTTTGTAGCCTGCTGGTTTAGGAAGCAATGCTTTTGCGGAAACGTTGACTTTACCGTTTTCGATTTCGATAACTTTAACATCGATTAAATCGCCAATTTTTAATACATCTTCAACTTTTTCTACACGGTTCCAGCTAATGTTGGAGACGTGCAATAAGCCATCTGTTTTACCAAATAAATTGACGAATGCTCCATAGCTTTCGATGCGCACAACTTTAGCTTCGAATACATCTCCAACTTTTGCTTCACGGCAAATATCGTTGATTTGATCGAGTGCTTTGTTGATTGCAGCGCGATCCATATGGTAAACGACAACTGTTCCGTCATCATCGATATCGATTTTGACATTGTCGCATTCAGCGATGATTTTGTTGATATTTTTTCCACCTGGACCAATAACATCTTTAATCTTGTCTGGGTTGATTTTGATGATTGCTGTTTTTGGAGCATATGGAGAAAGATCTTCACGTGGATGATCAATTGCACTCATCATGTTTGCTAAGATTTGCTGACGAGCACCATGTGCTTGAGCTAATGCTTCTTTGAAGATATCGCGAGTAATCCCTTTTACTTTGATATCCATCTGTAAAGCAGTAATACCTTTTTCAGTACCAGCTACTTTGAAGTCCATATCGCCAAAGTGGTCTTCCATACCTTGGATGTCTGTTAATACAGTGTATTTTCCAGTTTCTTCATCCATGATCAGACCCATAGCGACACCAGCTACTGGCGCTTTGATTGGAACACCAGCTGCCATTAAAGACATTGTACCCGCACAAATAGAAGCTTGAGAGGAAGAACCGTTGGATTCAGTAACTTCCGCTACAGTACGGATTGCATATGGGAATTCTTCTTCACTTGGTAATACTTTAGATAATGCACGTTCACCTAAAGCACCGTGACCGATTTCACGACGGCCTGGATTTCCCATACGGCCAACTTCACCAACAGAGTATGGTGGGAAGTTGTAATGGTGCATAAAGCGTTTATTTCCGACTTCAGTGACGTCATCAATGATTTGGTTTTCATTGAGGGCACCTAAAGTTGTTGTTGAAATAACTTGTGTTTCTCCACGAGTGAACATTGCAGAACCGTGAACACGTGGCAATAAATCAACTTGAGAATCCAATGGACGGATTTCATCAATTGCACGACCATCTGGACGTACTTTATCTTCAATGATCAAGCGGCGAACTTCATCAGCTTCAATGGAGCGGCAAATAGCGCCTGCTTGTTTGACAGCTTCTGCTTTTTCTTTTTCGCTTGCATATTCTTTTGCGGCGTATTCATCTTTGGCAGCATCGACTAATTTATCGATTGCTTCGTAACGTTCGAGTTTTTTAACGATGGAAACGGCAGCACGAATATCTGCTTCATATTTTTCGCGAACTGCTGCTTCGAGTTCAGGATCTGGTGCATATAAAGTCACTTCGCGTTTTTCTTTACCGCATGCCGCGATCACTTCGTTTTGGAATGCGCAAAGTTCTTTAATTTTTTCATGACCGAACATCAATGCTTCTAACATTGTATCTTCGTCAACTTCATCAGCGCCTGCTTCAACCATGTTTAAAGCTTGAGCAGTTCCGGCAACTGTCAGTTCAATTGTGGAACGTTCTGCTTGTTCTAAATCAGGATTGCATACGAATTCACCATCAACTAAACCAACGCGTACACCAGCGATTGGTCCACCAAATGGGATATCGGAAATGCAAAGTGCTAAAGAAGCACCTAACATTGCAGCCATTTCAGAGGAAGCATTTTGGTCAACGGAAAGAACTGTGTTGACTACTTGCACTTCATTACGGAAACCTTCCGCAAATAATGGACGAATTGGACGGTCAATCATACGTGCCGTCAAAGTCGCATGTTCTGTTGGACGTCCTTCACGACGTAAAAATCCACCTGGGATTTTCCCAACGGAATACAGTTTTTCTTCGTAACTAACTGTCAGTGGAAAGAAGTCGAGTCCTTCTTTAGCTTGTGCACTTGCAGTTGCTGCTGAAAGAACTACTGTATCTTCGTAACGGACTAAAACTGCACCATTTGCTTGTTTAGCAATTTCGCCAGTTTCAACCGTGATGTTTTTTCCACAGAAATCAAGATGAAATACTTGTTTTGCCATCTTGTCTTTATACCTCACTTATATTCTTATTATTTTTGTCCATTTGTCATGATAACACTAGTTCAAGCAAGCACCAAACTGTTTATGTTTTTCGACTCATTTCCTTTTTTTTATCGCTATTTCCACCGACTTTTAGTTCGTTTTAAATTGAATCACCTTTCTTCTTTCTTTAAAAAGAAAATCCGAGATGACAAGCCAAATTGCCGATCTCGGATTTATGTATGATTTAAAATTTAACTTTACTTCAATGAATTCCATTGTGATTAAACGACATCAAGTTTGATCTACAGTCAAAAACTAATTTGAAGATTGTTGGCTTGAGCTTTCTTGGCTGTCGTTTTGAGTTGTTTCTTTAGCTTCAGATTGCTCGCTTGAAACTTGACTTGATGAAGTATTCGCAAAAGGTTGATTGAGCGCAAATGCATCATCTTCTTTTAAAGATCCAGCATCGATTGCCGCAAAGAAATCTTTAAAGAACGTATACCATTTTTCATCAACAGTCTTGAGTGAAACGATGTCTGTGCTTTTGATCTCTTTTGTGACTTCCCCTTTTTTTGCTTGAGAAGCATTGGTCGTGGAAATTTTATGGATTACACCATTTTCATCCATCGTCACGACATAAGTTACTTCTTTAGCGACAAATTCATCAAGGATAAAAGATCCGTCGCCTTTAATATCTAAACGATCATATCCATACATGTTTTTGAACGTTTCATTGAGGATTTCGTTGTAGGCATCTTGTTCATGAATCGAAATCGTCCAAACAAAATCGGATCCAACTTGTTCAAGCTTGTATGCATAAGCTTGCGGCTTTTCAAATGGGGAGACTAATAAAGATCCGCCAACTAAATTATGCAGCGGCAAAGAAATTGCTTCTTGAATGTAGTCTTTCATCGAATCATCGCTGATGTCTTGCAAGACGCCATCTTCTTGATTAATCGTTTGAATGACAAATTTGCCATTGTCTTTTCCAAACTGACCTGAGCCATCTGGTCTAGAAAATACAGTCGTGATGGCATTCTTGTTGTAGGACATCAAACCGTAGTTTGCTTCATTGCCAGATTCTTCTTCATATAATTCGTAATACGTTAATCCATCACCAAAACGGATATCATAATTTTTAAAGTCACTTTCCGTCGTTGCGAGTTGTCCATCTTGGACCGTTAATCCTACGGCATGTGTATCTTCATTAGTTTGATAGCCGGATTTATAGTAATCCATCGTCGCATCGTTAATCGTCTGCAAAATGGACTGCATATCTTCAGGGGATGAAGTTTGCGTTACATTTGCGACTTGAGAAATAAACTCATTGGGGGCATTTTCACTTGTAATCTCAATTGTTTTGGGTGCACATCCAGCCAAAAGTAACGATGAGGCAACAATGGAGCTCATCGCAATTGTGCTAAGCTGTTTGATCTGTCTCATAAAAATTTGCTCCTTGTTATCTTTATTTTAGACAAAATAGGTGCGATCTGTCCTCATTTAGCATAAAAAACAATCTAAATCTTCAAACTCTTTTGCCTGCACAATTGCTTGATGAC
>JAUMZN010000121.1 GCA_030528085.1 Erysipelotrichaceae bacterium
TGATCATCGCATTTGTTGTATTTATGATGATTAAAGCGATGAATGCCGCCGCTAAAAGGGCTGCTGCTTTAGTGAAAAAAGAAGCAGAACAAGAAGAAAAACCAGAACCTAAACCCGATCCACAAATTGTATTATTAGAAGAAATTCGTGATCTTTTAAAAGAAGAACGTGAAGCACACAAATCATAAAAACGAAAAAGCAGAAGAAACTTTTAAAAAGAAAAGTGGATCTTCTGCTTTTTTGAAATTATTTTAGTTTGAAGCGTTTAAGGAATGGAAAAATTGAGTTTGTTCAAATCGTTTGGCAGCTTGGCAAATCGTTTCATTTTCCGTCACTAACGCAATACGGACATAGCGTTTGCCTTCTTGACCAAAGGCAAGTCCTGGTGTGACTAATACGCCCGTTTTAAACAGTAAATCTTTAGCGAAAGCATAAGAATCTTCATATTCATCGGGGATCTGTGCCCAGATAAACATAGTCGCCTTGGTTGGTTCAATTGTCCAACCGGCTTTGGAAAACTCTTGTTGTAGCAGTTGGCGTCGTTCAATATAAGTTTGTCTTGTTTGTTCAACAATTTTCGATCCAGTTTGTAACGCTTCGATACCCGCATATTGCACAGGTAAGAATACGCCATAATCCAGATTGGATTTGAGTTTGCGATATTGAGCGATAACTGTTTCATTGCCCACCATTACCCCAAGTCTTGCGCCAGCCATACCATATGATTTGGAAAAGGAGTTCAGTTCAATTCCAACTTCTTTTGCACCAGCAAACGATAAAAAACTTTTCCCTTTTGATCCATCAAAAACAAGATCAGAGTAAGCATTATCATAAATGATTAAGATGTCGTTTTCTTTGGCAAAATGGATGAGTTTTTCAATAAACCAATCCGGGGCAGTCGCTCCAGTTGGATTGTTTGGATAACAAACGATCATGAGTTTTGCTTTTTGTCGATCGCTCTCCGGGATGGCATCAAAGTCGATTAAATAATCGTTTTCCTCTTTTAACGGCATAAAGAGAATATCAGCTTGAGCAATATGTGGAGCATCGACATAAGCAGGGTAATAAGGATTTTGAACAAGAATACCATCTCCTGGATTGCAATAAAGAAGCGGTAAATTGACGAGTGCTTCTTGTGATCCTTGTAAAAGACAAATTTCATTGGCAGTTAAACGAACTTGATAGCGATCGAAATACCATTTGATAATCGCATCGATCAACTCGTTTAAAGGATCAACAGCGTATCGATAATTACGAGCGGTTTTAGCTTCTTGGGAAAGCGTTTCAATCACATTAGGTGCTGGAGGGATATCAGGTGAACCTAAAGTAAAATCTAACACTTGTTGGTGTTGTTGTTTTTCATATTGTTCTTTCTCTTGGCGAAGATTTGAAAAGACAGAGTTTTGAATAAAGTTCATGCGATTGGCAATTTGCATAGTGAACCTCCTGTATAAAAAAGCGGAAAAGGCGCAATAAAATCATATGGATAACTTGCTTTCTTATTTTAACAAATTTTATTTTGAGTAAACGTAAAATGAATAGAGTAAGCAGATAAGAATGCTTGATAATAGTGTGAGATGGGATTGAATTTAAATAAGATTGAATTATTCCGTTAAGAAAATGAAAATATAAATTTTATTGAAATATGTGAAATGAAGTTGACACATGTAAGCGCTACGTGTTAGATTGGTGATGCAACAACAGGATAGTGATTGTACCGGGATACAAGCTAAACCTACAGATAAAAACCGGATTTATAAAGGCACTCTAAAATTTGTTGAGGTTTAGATAAACGTGACCTTTAAATTTTTATGAG
>JAUMZN010000045.1 GCA_030528085.1 Erysipelotrichaceae bacterium
CAAGTCTGCCTATGAGTAAGTTAATCTGTCAAGCAGCCTTAACTTAATGACATTGGTCAAATGACGGCCTCTTTTTTGTTTTAAGCTAGCTTATTTTCTTTGATTTCGAATCAAGTAACAGGGAAATAGTCCATAAGTCATGAGCAACTATTTTGTCGCAAAACAAAATGTATAATAGAAGAAAGATGACCTAGATAGTCATAACGCATCAATATTAAGATGAGCTTAGAAAGGGGAAATACTATTATGATCGATCGTTTACCTATGCAAATTGACCCCTTAAATCGCAGAGGTTGGATTAATGTTTATTTCCCTGAAGATTATTTTTCAACTGATCGCCGCTATCCTGTCCTTTATATGTTTGATGGCCAAAATTTATTTTTTGATCAACAAGCGCCTTTTGGTCATTCTTGGAAACTCAAAGAATTTATGGATTTACAAGAAAATCCTTGTATTGTGATCGGGCTGGAATGTGATTCCATAGATCAAAATCGCCTGCATGAATACACACCTTATGCCTTAACGGACACTTTTTATGGACCAACGCGAGGTTTGGGGTCAGTGTTGATGGAATGGATTGTGCATGTGCTCAAACCGTATGTCGATGAAAACTTCCGAACTTGGCCGCAGCGCGAGGCAACGGCGATTGCAGGAAGTTCTATGGGCGGACTGATGGCTTTTTTTGCGGTTGTGCGTCATAATCACGTTTTTTCGAAAGCGGCTTGTCTTTCTCCATCACTCTTTATTTGTGCAGAAGAAATTTCTAAAGAGTTTGAACAAATGGAAATGAATCCTGATACGCGCATTTATTGGTCGTTTGGCACAAAAGAACTTTCTCCAGTAAGGCGTGTGAAAACGGAAATTTTATTGAATGAATACAAGTGGTTATTAGAATCGAGAGGTGGACTTGGCCGCGTGCGTTTTATCGCCAACGCGAAACATAATGAGAAAAACTGGTCAGCGCAAAACCCGGATTATTACTCGTTTTTATGGAATGATCCAAATGATCTTTAAAAAAGAAAAAAGTAAATTTATTTGAGAAACTTCGCAAAAAAAGTGTTATGAATATGGATGTAAATTGGATACAACGTTCAAGAACATCAAAAGCATAATAATAGAAATAAATAGAGTAGAAAGAAGGGTCAATCATGAAAGTATCTTTGATCTGTACAGGCGGGCTTTCAACGAACTGGATCGTCGCAAAAATTAAAGACTATGCTAAAGAACACGATCAAGAGATCGAGATTCAAGCATTTGGGATCGCTGATTATTATCCAGCAGTATGCGACAGCGATGCAGTGTTGTTAGGACCACAGATCGGTTACTACCAAAATGAAGTGCAAGATAAACTAGGCAGAGAAGTCGGCGTAATTACACCTGCCGACTATGCGACCGCAAATATCGGCGAAATTTTAATGGCAGCTAAAAAACTCGCAAATAAACGCAGTGAGTAAGACAATTGCAGGATCAAAAAAGGAAGAACACAGGGTAAAACCGAATTGTTCTTCCTTTTATTATGAACATTCATACAAATAATTCATGGATCTTAACTAATTCGTTCACGATAATGAAAAATGTGAAAACGATGTAAAATTATTCTCATAGGTTTTTCTTTTGTTTTCAATCATGTACAATGAAACTACATTAGTTTTCAAAGTCGGGGCGAGGAAATAGTACAAAATAGGTTGTTAGATCTACGTATTTGGTATGAATGAATTGCATAAAAGTTTGTAAATTTTTAACAATTTGTAAATGAAACAATTCGTTTTCAGAAGTACACTCAGAGCATAGATTTAAAGAATATAACTAATTTCTCAATCGATTAAAAATCTATGACAAGGAGGATCTAATATGTCAAAAGAAATGAATGAAGTTAAAATCGAAGATGTGGATGTTAAGGTTTTACTTGATGAAGAAAAAGTTCCAACTCTAGAAGCATCAAAGAAACAAAAAAGCTTTGGCGAACTCCTCGAACAGCTCTGGAGAATGGATGAAGATTTAGTTGAAGAATAAAACTCAAACACAATAATCACGAAGAAGAGGGGAATGGAAAGCCCCCTTTTTTTGTGCGATCGCAAAAGATTAAACATAAAGAAAGCGGGAACATGCAGATTGGAGAGGCTGTTAGAGAAAACGATTTACAGAGATGTAATAAAGCGAAAAAAAGCGAGAAAAGCTCTGGGATTTTCATTTTCTAACAAAAAGAGAAAACGATAAAATTCGCATAACAAAAGCAAAAGAAAAGCATATAAACATTTGACCAATGGACTAAGAATAGGCAAAATAATAGCGCTAGTGTTATGCCTAGCGGAAAACTTCGCTCTTTTTCGGGTAAAATCTATGGATTTTTTTAAGAATGAGCGAAAATATAAATAAGCGAAATTGTGAAAAATTGAGCATTCTTGTGAATATCTAGACTTTTTAAACTTTTAAGGTATTCTATTTAAAGGCCCAGAAAAGCCTCAAGATTAAGGAAAATAACATGACGAAAATTGATCAACTATCAGTGAATGCAATACGAATTCTCGCTGCTGATGCAATTCAGAAAGCGAAATCTGGACACCCAGGCGCACCTTTGGGGACAGCACCAATGATGTATGAGCTCTACACTCATGAACTCAATCACAATCCACAAGATCCAACATGGGAAAACCGCGACCGTTTCATCCTTTCTGGTGGACACGGATCTGCTGGATTATACGCTTTACTACATTTATTTGGATATAAGATCAGCATGGATGATCTCAAAAACTTCCGCCAGTTAGACTCATTAACTCCAGGACATCCTGAATATGGACATACTGACGGGGTTGAATGTACAACAGGACCATTAGGGTCTGGTTTATCTGCAGCTGTCGGTATGGCAATTGCAGAAGCTTATTTAGCAGAAAAATTTAACCGCCCAGGATTCCCAGTTGTCGACCACAACACATACGTTGAAGTAGGTGATGGCGACTTAATGGAAGGAATTTCCCAAGAAGCATTGTCTTTAGCGGGAACATTAAAACTGGACAAAATGATTATCCTCTATGACTCCAACGATATTACAATCGAAGGTGATACAACTCCAACATTTGGTGAAGATGTAAACCGCCGTATGGAAGCATTAGGATTCAATACTTGGTTTATTGAAGATGGCAATGATCAGGACGCAATTCGCCAAGCAATCGAAGAAGCAAAAGCTGACCACGAAAAACCATCCTTCATTACTGTTAAAACAAGAATCGGTTACGGTTCTCCAAAAGAAGGTTTAGCAAGCAGCCATGGTGAACCACTTGGTGTGGAAAACGTTGCTGCACTGAAGAAAAACTTTGGTTGGGACGAAGAAAAATCTTTCTATGTTCCTGAAGAAGTTTATGCAAACTTCAAAGAACTCGCTAAACGCGGAGCAGATGCGCAAGCAAAATGGGAAGCAATGTATGCACAATATAAAGAACAGTATCCAGAAGTGGAAGCTGCTTATCGTGCAATGTTCGTAAAAGAACCAACTGCCGAACAACTCGAAGCTCTCGATTTATTTGCACCAGTAGAAAAAGCCGAAGCAACACGTGTTTCTTCTGGCCGCATTCTCAACAAATTAAAAGATGTAATGCCTAACTTAATTGGTGGATCCGCTGACTTAGGTCCATCCAATAAAACAATTATGGAAGGTGAAGACTTCTTCACTGCTGAAAACCGCAATGGCCGCAACATCCACTTCGGTGTTCGTGAACTTGCGATGGCTGGAATTTCCAACGGTTTAGCTTTAGCTGGACTGCGCCCATATGCAGGAACATTCTTTGTCTTCTCCGACTACTCCAAACCAATGGCTCGTTTAGCGGCATTGATGAAATTACCAGTAGTTTATGTTTATACGCATGACTCCATCGGTGTTGGTGAAGATGGTCCAACTCATGAACCAATCGAACATTTAGCTTCTTATCGTTCTTTACCAAACATCGTTGTATTCCGTCCTTCTGATGCAGTGGAAACTGCTGCTGGATGGACATTAGCACTCAACCGCACAGAAGGCCCAACAGCTTTAATTTTGACTCGTCAAAACGTAGAACAAATCCCAACATCTTCTAAAGAAGCAATGAAGGGTGCCTATATTGTTAAAGATTCTAAAAATGAAACGCCTGAAGCGATCTTTATCGCATCTGGATCTGAAGTTGCTCCAACTTTACAAGCAGCTGCAATCCTCGAAGAAGAAGGTGTTGACGTTCGCGTAGTTTCCATGCCAAGTATGGAATTATTCGAAATGCAGTCTGAAGAATACCGTGAATCTATTCTTCCAAGATCTGTACGCAACCGTGTTTCTGTAGAAGCATCTAAAGATTTCGGTTGGGGACGTTATGTTGGAATCGATGGCGATATGGTTGGCATGAAAGGATTCGGTGCTTCCGCACCATCCGCTCAGTTGTTTGAATACTTTGGTTTCACAAAAGAAAACATCGCTCAAACAATGAGAAATGTCATCGCTCGTAATCGCTAGATCTTTAATTCAATCACAAAAAGGCAATCGCAAGATGAAGGTTATCCTTTCATCACTGATTGCCTTTTTTATTTTCGCTTCAAAAAGCAATGGATTATAGCCAATATTTAAAACTGTCATCCATCAACAAATTTCGCTCAAAACAGTATAATGAAAATAAGAAAGAGAGGAATTATGATGAAACGAATTCCAGTATCGATTGAAGACTATGCCGGACATATTATGAAAAGTCTGCCGCAAGGATGTTTACTCTCAACAAGTTATAATGATGCGATGAATACGATGACAATTGGCTGGGCAACAATTGGTGTCGATTGGAGTATGCCAATTTTGAACGTCTATGTACGCGAAAGTCGATTCACAAAAACGCTTCTCGAAAAGAATCCACAATTTACAGTGAATGTACCGCTAGAAGGAGCAGATGTGCGCAAAATCCTTGGCTATTGCGGAACGAAATCGGGTCGTGAGGTTAATAAGTTTAAAGATTTAGATCTGCATGCGATCAAAGGTGAAAAAGTTGATGCGCCAGCGATTTTAGAGTTGCCTTTAACAATTGAGTGCGAAGTGATCTATAAACAAGACCAAGATCCAGATCGCATTAATGAAGAGATTAAACATCGTTACTATTCTATGGGTGATTATCATACGGTATACACAGGCAAATTTGTAAATGCGTATATTCTTGAAGAAGACTAAAGTAATTTGAAAGAGGATAATTGATCTTCAAGCATAAAAATGAAATCCGCAAATCCTAATTGGAGATGCGGATTTTTTAATGGTTATAGGATTAACGAAAAAAAGATTAGTGGTGAGTAGAGAGCTACTGCATCACTAATCTTTGAGTTCATGTTCTAGAGTAAACCGATTGCTGCACCGGCAATAGAAAGAACGATGATACCTAAAATTAAGACGATAGGGTTAATCTGTTTTTTCTTCAACAGATAGAAGCATAACAATGTTACAGCCATTGGTAACATGTTAGGGAAGATACGATCGAAGAATTCAGTTTGAACTGCGACTTCGATTCCGCCATCAACTGTAATAACTGGTAATAAGTTAATGGATACATAAGAAGCAATTAATGCACCGATAACTGTGATCCCGAGAATAGTTGCTGCATTGGCAATTTTATCGGAGTTTTCAGTAATGATATCGATTGATTTAGTACCTAAGTTATATCCTAAGTGAGTCCAAACAATACGTAATACCCAAATGACTACATAAGTTAAGAAGAAAATGATTGGACCAAGAATAGAACCTTGGCTTGCGAATGAGCAAGAAATTCCGGCAACGATTGGCAGAATTGTAAACCAGAAGATCGCGTCACCAATACCAGCGATTGGACCGAATAAAGCAAGTTTTAAACCTTTGATTGCTTCACGAGTAGCGCCACCTTCTTCTAAAGACATCATCAGACCCATTAAGAATCCGACTAAGTTAGGGTGGGTGTTGATGAATTCAAGGTTATCTGTCATTGCCCCAGCAAGTTTTTCCTTGTCATCACCATAAACTTTTTTCAAAGCAGGAATCATTGCGTAAGTAAATCCGCAGGCCTGCATTCTTTCGTAGTTAAACGAAGCTTGAAGGAAGGAAGAGCGAATACCTAAATTGGTAATGTCTCTTTTCGTTAGTTTTTTAGATTCCGACATTTGAGTCACCTCCAAAACCATCAACATTCATGTTCTGTAATGCTTCATCTAAATCTTCTTTTCTTTGTTTTGCACCGAAGAAGTCAATTAATGCGAAGATTGTACCTAATAAAGCGACAGGTAATAAGTTTGGCATATCGATAAAGCAAGCCATTAAGAAACCAGCGATGAAATATGGGATATATTTTGCTTTCATCATAACGCGTAACAACATACCGAAACCAACAGCAGGTAAAATACCACCAGCAACTTCAAGACCATGAGTGAATACTGCAGGTAAAGAGTTAACAAATGCTTGCATTGGTTGTTGTGCAAGATAAGCACAGAGGAAAGCTAATAAACCATATGACAAGGAAACGATTGCCATAGTAGTGAAGTTAATATTTCTAATTGTTTTTGTATCGCCTTCTGCAGCAGCTTTGTCGGCTTTGCCCATGAAGAAGGAGAATGCAGAGTAGAAGAATAAAATAACGTACTGACCTAAGAATGAGAATGGTAAGCATAAACCTAAAGCAGCTTCAGGTGCGCATCCAGTCGTGTACGCAAGAACAGTACCCATCAAACCGGCAAATACTGGGTTAGGTGGTTGTGTTCCGCCAGCAGGAGTTAACCCTGCGAATGCTAATTCGATTAAAGCTCCGACTTTTAAACCTAATGTTACGTCCCCAAGAATGATACCTGTTAAAGTGGAAACGATCAGAGGACGGAAAATAAAGAATGCTTCTAGGAAGAAGTCAAGACCAACGATAATGGCCATGACAGATAGAAGAATCCCTTGCAGTAATGTAATTTCCATGTTTTTTTCTCCTATTTGTGTTTTTATTCGATGATATGTTTTGATTCTCCAGGAACATCTTGTGCATAAACAAGGATGCCTTTAGAAGCTAAGAATTTTAAATCTTCCATGTCTTTGTCATCAACGTAAACTTTTTTAGTTATAGCATGTTTACCTTCAGAGAAATGCATGTTGCCAACGTTTACTTCTTTTATTTCCACACCAAGTTCGACTAAACGTCTAACATCATGTGGAGTGCGGCAAATGATGAAGATTTTTTGGTTTGGTGCAGCTCTGCCGATAATGTCAGCAGTTTTTTGAATGCTGAAAAAACGAATTCCTGCACCAGAAGATTTTGCGGTTACAGCCATTAACTGCTGCTGCAATTTATCTTCGCTTGTTGTATCATCCGCAACAAGTAATAAATTTGCGCCGATTGCTTTAGTCCAAGTAACTCCGACTTGTCCGTGAACTAAACGGTTATCGATGCGTGTTAATAGAATGTTAGGCATGTTGTTACCTCCTTCGCCTATATACCAGCAAATTTCATGCCAAAATGTGTCGAGATTGGTTTTATTTCGATTTTTTAAAGTTGGATCCCCGATCACTCAAGGTGAATTGATTGCTAAATGCGTATAAAACAAGCAAGGGGATAATGATCATTTGCTCTTGTGATCATGCAGACATTGTCAGAAATGAAAAGGAATCTTCAAGGCATCAAGATTTGCTGGATGTTCAATTAGATGTAGAGATTAATTGCGCATAATTAACCCTATTCGATTTAATAATACTCGAAATAAAGGGTCTGTATACCATTTTTAGAAAAAGATGAACGATAAATCGGCAATGAAAATCATCAAGGACAAGATTGAGGAAAACTAATTATTTTATGTCAGGCTCTTTAAAATAAAAAAGTTTTGATTCATGAAGACTTATTCAAGTCGGAAGATTCATGAATCAAAACTAGAGAAAATGAATTTAAATTTTTTATTCCATATTAGCAATTTGGAAATAATTGAGGATGTATCCGATTTCAGGTGTTGGAATTTCGACACTATATCGCATTTCTACGCCACTAAATGCATCTTTGACTTTCTGGAAATCTTCTTTGTTTTCTTCAAACATTTTATCCATTCCTTCAACAGATGTGATCTCTTGGCGCAAGATCAAGCGCTCGATCAGGCAGCTGATATGAACATAGAGTCCGACTTTGATCGTTAAGGATAACTGAACATTCATCGATTGTTCTAATTCGGCGACGATTTCTTCTACATCATCCATCACCTTTTGCGCATTCAAAATCGTCAATTGATTCACGATATTGGATAGAGTGAAGTTTTTCATGATGTTTGCATTAAACGTCTCAAGTTCAGCAGGAGATAAATATTGCCCTACGATTTGATCCAAAACATGCATTTGGTTATGCGCAATGATGTTTTCCATGCCCATGTATTCGACGCCTTCAACATTTGGATCTAATGTACCGATGATTAACTTCACATCATAGTTGGAGAAGATAAAATCGTGTTCACCATTATCGATTAAAGATTGATAGTCGTAAGGGATGATATTCAAATCGATGCTTCTTGGCAAAGATTCGATCAACAATTCGCCAATCTTTTTCGCGGAACCAAAACCGGTTGCACAAACTGTAATAATCGCTTCTTGTTTTTTTCGTCCTTCAATAAAGTGAGTAGACAACGTAAAGGAGGACTGGATTAAGTCGAGAATTTCTTTTGCGCTCTTTCCTTGTTTGATCCAGTTGCCAACTTCGATCACAGTTGCGGTAGAGACGTTGTTGATCAACCCGATATTACAGTCGGAAAGCGGGGTAATTCTTTTATGAATTTCCTCTAGCGATCCCATGTCGACTAAAAGGATGATCTCTTGAATTGGATCTCTTTCTTTAAGGTAGTTATCCACTAATTGGGTAATGCGATCGATTGAAATTCTTAACTCCATGTCGATGCCATCAAAGATATGCTGCTCGAGCATATGGTTAGCAGTATCGGACATCGAACTGGCTGTTGAATAGCCATGGCAGAGAATTAAACCGACGCGGCCATCGCAATTATCTTGATCCATATCAATGATCGATAGAGCGATGATTTCTTTTAAGACATCATCTAATTCGGCATCGAGGTTGATGACGATATTTTCGATAATCTCACTGGCGATTCGATATGCTCTTGGATAGTTTTGTTGAATGGATGCTTGTAATTCACTAATTTCTTTTTTATGGATCATGGTCCAGATCTTCGCGTCGGTTGAATTTTTGATGTATTCCAAAAATAATTTGGAGTAAATCTTAATCTTGCTGTTAGGGATTGAGAGGGAATACTTATTTATAATGATCGAATAAATCTTATCGAGCATTTTTAAAAAGAATTCCTCATTGGAAGTGGATGAGTGAACCTCTTGTTCAAAAAACAAATAATCCACATAACTTTGGATTGTACCTTTACAACGCGTGAGCGTTTGTGTAAAAGGTTCTCCATTTTCGACGCTGTTGGTATAGGTTTCTATAAAGCGATTGTAAAATTGGAGAAAACTTGATGGGTTTTCAATAGATCGCGGTAAATCGGAAATATGAAGCATTGTTTCACTGTTGTCACCATATGCTTTAACTTGGATCGATTTCATCGTTTTAAAGAAGTCTTCAGGAAGATCGATCAGGCGAATTTCTAAACGATCGTTTTGTTTCTTTAAAAAGACTTTGGCACAAATCGCTTTGATCACATTTTCAAGTTCACCGATATTGCCGAGGTATTCGTGCTCTAATAAAGTTTGGAACGCTAAATTAGAAATATAAATATCGGATTGGATGCGATTGCTTTCCTTTTTGAACATCGAATAAATGATTTCGCGTTTTTCCATTAAAGGACGATCTTTTAAAGTAGGAATCGATACCGTAAATGGAATTCTGCGCAATAAAGTTTTTAATAAGCACGTTTGCGGATTTTCTGTTGTCGCAAAGATAATTCGACAATTCGATTGATACCACTTCTCGTTATCGCCAACACGGTGGTAAATGCCTTTGTCCATAAATTGGAACAGCTTTTCTTGGCATTCCGCTTTTAGGCAATGCACTTCATCTAAAAATAAAATCCCATTATTTGCAAGACCAATTAAACCGACTTGATCATCTTCGGCTCCAGTATAGGCGCCTTTGACATGGCCAAATAAATTGGCTGTCAATAATTCGGGGTTATTGGCATATTCACTGCAGTTGACGGCAATGAATTTGCCATCATTTTTAATCGTTTGATTATGGCAGGCGTATTCGTAAATTAATGAAGCAATGAAACTTTTCCCGGTTCCAGTTGCGCCTAATAATAATATAGGAAGGCCACCGCTAGGATAGGAGATGGCAGCTTTGCATTGTTCAACGATATTTTCCAATGATCCGTTATAACCGATCAGTTTTTCGAAATCTTTTTCTTTGATGGCAAGAAATTCAGATAAAGAATCAAATGTATTGCGCTCAATCTGCACATCCCATTTTTCTTCTAAAGTTTTCTTATCAAAAAAATAAACGGGACGGGAGTTGATTTTGACCACTTTTTGACTTTTGACAAAGTCGTTTAAATATTGTGAAGTGGTATTTCGACTTAATGACAAAAAAGTAGATAATGAGTTTGCGGTAAATAACTCATTATCTTCGATTTCGTTGGATTTTGTTCTTCTTTTGAGCTCTTGTAAAAGTTCTTCTTTAATGTCCATGCTTATTTCCTCTTCAGATCGTTGTAGTCGATATAGTCGATTTTTTCGCTCACAGTACCAGGCACATCTTGATAGAAAATCGTATAGCCCATCTCGTTTAGATAATTTAAATCATCGACATCTTGTTGAGTCAGATACATTTTTTTGTGGAAAGGGAGTCTGCCTTTTTCGTAATGGATGTTGCCGATATTCAATTTCTGTTGGACTAATCCTTTTTCGGCGAGTGATCGAGCGACTTGGATCGTTTTCACCACGATAAAGAGTTTTTGCGTACTTTCATTATTGATTGCGTTCATAAAATCATCGACTGAATAAAAACGGATGTGAACATTAGCAGCTTTGGCAATATTTGCCATTAATTTTTGGGGGAATATCGAATGAACCACTTCGTCATCGACAACGACGATCGTATCGACGTCTAAAGAACTTGTCCAAGACATTCCTGTTTGCCCATGTACTAGGCGATTATCAACACGGATTAACTTGATTTTTGCTTTCATTATGATCACCAACTTTATGCCATCATAACATACAGTGGAAGCGGTTTTCTTTTGCTTCATCTTTTTAAGGGGGATTTCCATATAATCTGAAAGAAAGGCAGTCTATTTGCTTGATACAATAAACTTTAAATTGGATGAAGAACGTACTCAAACTAAACCAATTATTGAAACAGACACTTCGACATTCTAAAAGAGATTGCTGCAAAAATCCTTTTTAGAATTCGCGCCAAGCGTATAAAAGGTTGTCCGTAAGATTGATTAAGAAAAGTGTTTAAATGTGATAGAGTTTTTATATGGAAAATTTATGGACGTTAATGAAGAAGTTTAACTTCACAGAGTATGAAACAAAGGTATATACGACATTATTAAAGATTGGCAAGGCGACAGGCTATGAAGTCAGCAAGATGTCGAGTGTCCCACGCTCGAAAGTGTATAACGTCTTAGAAAGCTTATATCAAAAAGGAATCGTACAAAGAAGCAGTGGTGAACCAACTTTATACAGCGCAATCGGGGTAGATGATTTTATTGATTCACTGCGATCTGGAACGATGAATGATCTAACGAGCTTGCAGCGAGTACTTCGTAAAGAAGAACAAACGGTTCATGAATCCAATGAAATTTGGAACTTAGAAGGCTATGAGAATATTCTTGCGAAAGTGAAAAACTTAGTACGTTCTGCTAAAGAAGAATTATTTATTCAAATATGGCTCGAAGATGTAGATGAAGAGTTGTTGGAATTGCTGCAGGAAGCGGAACAAAGAATAGATAAGTATGTCTTGATCTTATTTAGTGAGCACCATGAATATGAAATTGGTTTGAAGCGATATTATCCGCATTATTTTGAACACGAAAAATTAGAGGAAATGCAGTCGCGCTGGATCAATGTCGTAAAAGATAATTCATATATGATGTTGTCTACGATTCATTCGAAAGATTGGGCGAGTGCTGTGTCGACATGTTATGCACCGATGGTTTTCTTGGCAAAAGAGTATGTGAAGCACGATGCCTACACCGCTCGCATATTGGAATTGTTGGATGAAAATACGCTTCAATTGCTTGGAAAAGAGAAAGAAAAAGTTCGAGATATTTTTTAGTTCAGGAGAAATCCTGGACTTTTTTTCGCTTGGTCTTGTAAGCGTTGACAATGCAGTTTTACCTTGTTAATATCTTAACAAGATGTATTAGTTACAAAAGGTAACTACTAGAAAGGAAACGCAATGATTTACTTAAGTGCAAGTGATATCGAAAAGGTTGTCAAACATGAAGAAGTCGTATCGATCATTGAAGAAGCGATGCGTCTATATGAAAGCAAGAACTTTGTACAGCCAGATCGTATTACTGTGACCCGAGGTGAAACAGAAACATATTTGTATATGCCTTGTTTTACAGATGAAATGAAGGGCACAAAATTTTTAACTCTGTTTAGTGAAAATGCTGCTAAGGGCATTCCTACAATTCAGGGCTTAATGATGTTGAATGATAATGAAACAGGAAAAGTAGCGTGCATGATGGATGGTTCTACATTAACAGCGTACCGGACAGGGGCTGTTGGCTCTTGTGGAATCAAACATACAACTCCAGAAAATGTTTCAAAACTTGGTGTTGTTGGTACAGGTGTGCAAGGTTTCTATCAATGTTTATATGCATCACGAATTCGTCCAATTAAAGATATTTATGTATTTGATATCTTTGCGGATAAGGCAGCAGATTTTGCAGAACGTGTCAAAGCTGCATTACCGGGAGTGGAAGTGCATGTGATGGCGACGGTGGAAGAATTGGTTCAAAAAGCCGAAGTTATCGTTACGGTTACGACAAGCCGCAAACCAGTTATTCCAAATGATCCAGAACTGATCAAGGGAAAACATTTTGTGGGAATTGGCTCTTATAAGCCAATCATGCAGGAATATCCAGAGGCTGTCTTTAAAGCAGTAGATGAAATCTTTATTGATGTGGATTTCGCGAAAGAAGAAACTGGGGATTTAGCTAATCCATTGCGTGAAGGCTGGATCAAAGAAGAAAATGTCCATACATTAGGTAAATATTTAGATTCTGATATCGAAGTAAATAAAACAACACTGTATAAATCCGTGGGTATGGCTTTATTTGATGTATGTGTTGCTACATATATCTACAAAAAGGCTTTGGAATTGAATATCGGCACAGAATTAGACTTATAAGGAGAAAAATAATATGGATCAAACAAGAAGTTACTGGGTAGGACCAGAAGCGACACATCGTCGAACAATGTTGAAAGCCTCCGGTTATGGAGATAAAGATATTAAGAAAAAACCACATAT
>JAUMZN010000046.1 GCA_030528085.1 Erysipelotrichaceae bacterium
TCTATTGCGAACATTACTTAGTGAACAAGAAGTTCGTTAACTTAATGACATTGGTTTTTCGTATAAAGGCACGAAAGAAATCGATATGTTTTTTGTCATTTCCTTTTTGGTTGGAGTTTTAAACACAAGTGCTGCATTGTACTTAATTGATCTTTATCCAGTTCTAACTGCAACTATAGTCAATAGTGCGATTGTTGTTGTTTTTGGTTTTTATGCTTTGTATAAAAACCATGTGAATAAAACTCGATGATTCTACAGGATTTTTCATAGAGCCGAAATTTATCGAAAACTATGAAAATGACTTATTTATTGGTGACTTTAGCACTGGCAAGACACACCTTGTAAACTAACAAAAGATGGAAACAGCCCGTCATTGTATTACCCGTTAATTCTTTAGGAGGATCATAATATGAAAGAGAACGACAAAAAGAATTCTGTAATTGAAGTGTGTAAAAGGATTTACTACGTGATCTACATTCCTTTAGTTCTCTTAGCTGTTTTTCTTACTTTAACTAACCTTTCGGAAGCTCGAAAAGGGAATATTTCGCAATTTGCACTCTTGCTCCCTATGGCTTGTATGTTTGTTTTGAGCTTATTGTTATTTTGGTTTAATTACCACAAAGAAGACGTTAAATACGTATGGGCTGGAGTGCTTGTCGGGGTTGTTATTGGAATTTTGGCTTTTGTTAATCCGCTATTCATCCCAAATCTAGCGGCAGAATGGAATAAGCTTTTATCGGTTACTGAAGTCTATCTATATCTTGTTTGGGGAGAGGCCAATTTGTTGATCCTTTTAATGACAACAAAGAAAAGAGCATTCTAAAAGTTGAAGAAATTTAGAGTGGGCCATCCTTGGAAGTAAATACTGTAAAATAACTAAGCATCGTTCAATCATAATGTTTTAAATATTCCAACGGGATTGGGCACTCGAAAACAAAATGTCAAACAGGCGAGAATCTGATCAGACTTCATCGTTTCTCTTGTAGGAAGATGAATGAAGCTGAATTCTCGCCTTTATGCTTTGATTTTCTGTCACGTTTGCGTATATGAATAAATCACATACGTGTTTAATAAAAAAAGATAAAATAAAAACCCGAGATCGTTGATCTCGGGTATCTTTACGAAATGGTGCGGACGATGCGAGTCGAACGCACACGGGTTGCCCCACTGCCGCCTGAAGACAGCGTGTCTGCCATTTCACCACGTCCGCATGTTGCCAATGAATTCATTGTGCTTTGTTATACTAACATCAACATGAAATTTCTGCAAATGTTTTTTGATATGCATTGACTTGACACATTTGTTATAAAAGAAGTATGACGCAAAAACGATAGATTTCAAATTATGAGATCTTATGCGGATAAAGAGAGGTAGAGAGAATGCAACAATTTTGGAATGAGACGTATGATCAAGAACGAGCGTTTTATGGCGCAGATGGAGTGTCTTTAGATCATTGTAATTTTGATGGACCAGCTGATGGCGAAAGTGCATTTAAAGAAGCGAAAGATATCGCAATTAATTATTGCTTTTTCAATCTTCGCTATCCTTTCTGGCATGATCACCATTTGAAAATTGAAAATTCCAATTTAACAGAATTATGCCGCGCTGCTTTATGGTATTCCCAAGATATTAATATCCACAATACAAAGCTGCATGGTATTAAAGCTTTACGTGAATGTACAAATGCCCATATCGAAAATTCCGATATTCTTTCCCCAGAATTCGGTTGGAACTGTCATAACGTAAGCATGCATAATGTCAAAGCACAAAGTGAATACTTCATGATGAATTCTGAACATTTACGTTTTTCGAAATTAGAATTCAGCGGAAAATATTCTTTCCAATACATCCATGATGCAGTATTTGAAGATTGTAAGTTTGATACAAAGGATGCGTTCTGGCATGGCAAAAACATCGTTGTGCGCAACAGTATCGTCAAAGGGGAATACTTAGCTTGGTATTCTGAAGATATTACATTTGAGCATTGCACAATTATCGGAACGCAACCACTTTGTTATGTGAAAAATCTAAAATTGATCGACTGCAAGATGGTCGATACTGATTTAGCTTTCGAACGTTCAACAGTGGAAGCTACTTTATTAGACCCGATTGTGAGCATTAAAAATCCACTTGCCGGAACAATCACAGTGCCTTATGTTCAAGATGAGATCGTTATGGATCTTCCAGAAGCAAAAGGTGTAGTGATTCAAACAGCACGACCAGAACAAACAAAAGAAGAAATTCCAGCACAAGCAGAAGTGACAGAATAAAATGAAAAAGAGAGCAGCGGATTAAACTTTTAGTTTAATCTTCACAGCTCTCTTTTTTAATACAGTTTAGTCAGAAACTAGATGGACTTAGTCAAGATCTTCGCCATTTGAAGCGATGACTTTTTTGTACCAATCGAAAGAATCTTTTTTATAACATTCTAAAGATCCGGAACCATCGTTATTGCGATCTACATAAACGAAACCGTAACGTTTTTTCATTTCGCCGGTGCCAAAAGATACGCAATCGATCCAGCCCCATGGTGTGTAACCCATTAAATCAACGCCGTCTTCTTCAACCGCAAGTTTCATTTGTTCGATATGAGCTTTGAGGTAGTTGATGCGGTATGGATCGTGACAAGTTTTGTCTTCTTCTAAAACGTCGATTGCTCCAAATCCATTTTCAACGATAAATAAAGGTTTTTCGTAGCGTTCATAGAAGATGTTAAGAGCATAGCGCAAACCTTCAGGATCAATTGTCCAACCCCAGTCAGATTTTTTAAGATAAGGGTTATCCACAGTATATGCGCCACCGCCATCTAAGCCATCGCTAGAACCTTTGAATTGAGAATCGACAACGTTGGTCATGTAGTAAGAGAACCCGATGTAGTCAACGGTTCCTTGTGCCAATGCTTCTTCATCTTCTTTAGTGATATCGATATGGAATCCTTTGCGTTTAAACATGTTCAATGCATAAGCAGGATAGTGGCCACGGCATTGCACATCGCAGAAGAACCAGCGGTCATGCATTCGTTGAACAGATAAGTTCATATCAGCAGGACGGCAAGAGTAAGGGTAGATTGGAACCATCGCAATCATATTTCCAATCAAGAAATCAGGATTGATTTCATGTCCTAATTTTACGGCTTTCGCACTTGCGACAAGTTCATAGTGGCCGCATTGATACATCGCTTCTTCAGGATTTTCATATTTTGAGAACATTGCTCCTGAGTTTGTCCAACCAAATAAATCATTGGTGTAGTTCATCTGGTTGTTGATTTCGTTGAAAGTCATCCAGTATTTCACTTTGTTTTTATAGCGTTCAAAGCATGCTTTCGCAAAGTTTAAGAAGAAGTCGATCGTTTTGCGATTCATGAATCCCCCGTATTGACGAGCAAGATGAACAGGCATTTCAAAGTGCGAAAGTGTAATGACAGGTTCGATGCCGTATTTGAGCATTTCATCGAATAAATCATCGTAGAATTGTAAACCTTCTTCGTTTGGTTCGCTTTCATCGCCGTTTGGGAAGATTCTGCTCCAAGCGATTGATGTTCTAAAGCATTTGAAGCCAAGTTCAGCCATTAATGCGACGTCTTCTTTATAGCGATGATAGAAGTCGATTCCAATGTGGTTTGGATAGTATTGATCTGGTTCGATTGTTTCAGTGATTTTACGAGGAACACCATAAGCTCCGGCAGTCATCACGTCAGCAACGGAATACCCTTTTGAAGTGTCTAAAACACCACCTTCAAATTGGTGAGCAGCAAGTGCGCCGCCCCAAAGGAAATCTTTAGATAAACTCATATTTTCACCTCATCTGTAATTAGTCATAAATTTCTTCTGCTTTTAAATCAGAAAGATCGGCACCGTTTGTCGCAATGACGCGTTTATACCAATAGAAAGAGTCTTTTTTGTATCGATCTAAAGTTTTGATGTCGAATTCTTCACGGTCAACATAGATGAAGCCATAGCGTTTCACCATTCCTTCGTGAGTGGAGATTAAGTCAACAGCGGACCATGGGCAATAACCTAAGAATTCAGTGCCATCAGTAATGCTTAATTGAATTTGTTCAAGGTGATCTTGGTAGTATTTGATGCGGTAATCATCGTGAATGCGGCCGTCTTCTAATTTGTCATATGCGCCTAAACCATTTTCAGTAACGAGTAATGGCAAGTGGTAACGGGAATACATTTCACGAGTTGTGTTGCGGAAGCCAATTGGGTCAATTTCCCAACCGAACTGTGTGCGTGGCAAGTTAGGGTTTTGAACTTGTTCGAATACACCTGGAATAGAACGTCCAGATTGTTGGTCACCATGGCAAGTTTCGTTTGCTTGAACCATTGGATCGTGGCTTGCTGCAACAGTTGCGGTGTTGTAGTAGTTGAATCCGATGAAATCTGGATGAGCATTTTTCATCGCTTCTTCATCGCCTGGGGCAAATGTTGGTGTTGCATCTTGAGATTCTAAATAGCTCCAAACGATGGAGTTGTAGATGCCATAAACAGCCATATCTAAATATAACCAGTTGCGAATGGCGTTGAAGTTTTGAGCTGCAGTAATATCTTCAGGCTTGCAGGAAGCTGGGTAAACTAAAGAGATGTTTGGTGCAGGACCGATTTTAGCGCCTGGCAGCATGTCGTGACAAAGGCACATAACTTTAGCTTGCGCAACTAACATGTGGTGGTTTTGTTGATAGATTTCTTTAACGACATTTGTGCATCCTTCTGGTAAATGTAAAGTTCCGATGATTGGACCAGAAAGTGTTAATACGTTTTGTTCATTGATTGTCAGCCAATATTTAACGCGATCACCGAAGTTTTCGAATAAGATTTTTGCAAAATTGACAAACCAATCTACGGATTCTGGATTTCCCCAGCTTCCGCGCTGGTCTAAAGCGGCTGGCATATCGAAGTGGAACATTGTAACTAAAGGTTCGATGCCATATTTTAAGCATTCGTCAATGACGTTGTTATAGTAGTCAATTCCTTTTTGGTTAATTTCCCCAGTTCCTTGAGGAAGAATTCGTGTCCATGCGATGGAGAAACGATAAGTTTTAAATCCCATTTCTGCCATCAATTTGATGTCTTCTTTATAACGGTGGTATTGGTCAGCGCAGACCGTTAAATCAGAAGTCCCTGCAGGAACTTCTTTTACGTCTTGGCAACTTGGCCCTTTGCCATCGAGCAGGCTAGCACCTTCTACTTGATAAGCGGAAGTAGATGCGCCCCATAAAAAATGTTCTGGAAAAGCTTTTTTCTTTGCGTAATTCATAATGAGATCCCTTTCTTGTAGCTGCTTTCATCTTAGAAAAACGCGGGGTGATGATCTAGAGTAAAAAAAGAGGATGAAAATGGATTTCGCATAAACTTGAAAAAGAGGAAAAGATAAAGAAATTTGATTTCGCTCAAACAAAAAGCTAGATCGCAATCTTATGCGATCTAGCTAAGTTTAAACATTATGTCTTAGGTTTTGGGATCGTATTGGCGCTGTCATATTGATCTTCAGCAAGGATGGAGCTATGGGCAACGCGCTGGTATTCATTTTGTCTTGCGGTCGCAATTCTTAAATGCATACTTTCGTCGTAGTTTTTCCAAAACAGAGCGGAATAAAGCGTATCTAAAACATAGTTGATGGCTGTTTCAGAAGTGTACCAACTGATTTTAGAATAAATTTTTTCTCGTGTACAAATCGGCAAAACGAGAGTGGAGTTTTTGGAAATGGTACTTTCGCCAATCGAAGTAATCGCAATGATCGGCAGACCATTTTTCTTAGCGAGCATTAAAGTAGGAATCGTTTCGTGCGTCTCTCCAGAATAGGAAATCACGATCAAAACATTGTTTTTTCGTTCGAGTTCGTGATTAAAACGAATTTCTGAATTTGGCGTATAGGCAGAGCAGCGACGTCCGATGCGCCCGAGTTTGATCGCAAAATTTTCCGCAAAATAAATCGTGTTGTTCTGTCCGGTCACAATAATCGTATCGGCTTGATCGAGCAGTTCGACAGCTTTTCGAACGAGTCCGGGTTTCAATAAAGCTTCAGTTTCTTCGATTGCGGCGATTTTTAAAGCAGAAATTTTATGGATAATCGAAGCTAAAGATTCTTTTTTATGAAAAGGAATATTGGCATCGATTGTCGAAAAGTGGGTGGTGAGATATTGCTGCTCTTTAATGAAGTCAGCTTTAAATGCATCCCATCCGTTATAGCCTAATTTGTGCGCTAAACGAATGAGTGTCGCATTTGAGGTATAACACGCTTTCGCAATTTCTTGAATCGTCATTTTTTCTATGTTTTCAGATTCTTTAATGATGTAGTCGATAACGGCTTGTTGAGAGTCGGAGAACTTTTGGTCCTTCATTTTTTCGATGATTAACATAATTTAATTTTACGAGAAAAATCGTCTTGAATACAAGCAAATGCGAGTTTCTCTATTGCCGTAATGAACTGGGATTTCGATTGGAATGTGTGTTAGTTAAGAAAAAGCGAAACGGCTTGCCGGATTTTTCTAGATCCTTTCTTCGATTCTATCATTTGCGTATAGTCATCTTTGCTTTAAGCAACATATTAGGAAAGGGGATTTAGATATGAATCATGAATTGATCGTCGCAAAAGACAATAAAAAGTTTTCGCATTTGCAGCTGAAATACAATTTAATTCAAGCGCTCTATTGGGGAGCAAGCTGTGCGCTCATTGGCTTTATTGCGATCTTTTTACAGTCAAAAGGACTGACAAATACACAGATTGGAACCGTCACTGGAGCATCTTGTGTCATCAATATTTTTCTTTCCCCGACATTATCAACACTGACTTCTAAGTTTAATCGCATCTCCTTACAAGCTTATGTCTTGTCTGGCATGGCGTTGACTGGGCTTTCGTATATATTGATTGGCTATGTCCCACTTCCGACACCAGTATTAATGTTGATGTATACCTTGACGCATTGCATCAACATTTCTCTTGTCCCTTTGATCGCAAGTATTCAAATGAATTACAACGCTCAAGGACATTCGGTCAATTTTGGAATTGCACGAGGTATGGGGTCCATTACGTATGCGATTTCGGCAGTGGCGTGTTCGAATATTGCATCTTGGTTGAATCCAACGATTTTGACAATGATCTATATTACTGGATCATTGCTGTTAGCCGCAGCTTTATTCACGACGCCAAAAACATATGCGGCAGGAGCACATGGAGAAAAAGGTGGAAACCTTTTACATATGGTTTTTGAATATAAAGCATTCTTCGGTGTGCTGTTCGGTTTTGCATTATTGTTTGCAGCAACGACAAGTTTGTCGACTTACTTAATTAACATCATTAAAAACTTAGGTGGAACACAAGAATTATATGGCATTGCGGTATTTACGATGGCAGCAACAGAAATGCCTGTCATGGCAATCGCCAGCAAGCTTCAAAAACGTTTTTCAGCTATGCAGTTGTTTGCGATGGCAGCAATCTTCTATGTTATGAGAAACTTATTCATTGCCAATGCAACAAGCTTAATTGTTTTGATTTTTGGTTTGATGATGCAAGGATTCAGCTACGGCTTAATGACAGCCGTCATTACCGTTTATGTTAATGACAATCTAAAACCAAAAGACCAAGTGATGGGCCAGACGATGATTTCAGTCATGACTTGCGGCTTAGGCAGCGCAATTGGCAATATCTTTGGCGGCGTGATCCAAGATACACTGGGCATTGAAATGATGTTTGCCTTTACGGATACTTTAACGATTGTCGGATCTTCGATCATTGTTTTGACGGCCATTATGGCATCAAAAGCAATTTTCCATCGCCTGCACAAATCCTATCAAATGTAGAACGAAGATTATTGATATGATTTAAAAAGAACTCGCTTTGATAATGCAGAGCGAGTTCTTTTTGATGGTATAGGAATAATTGAATCTAATGATCGCAAAGCTTTGAAAATCGGATAAAAAGCCTCGTGTTTGTCCTTTAACAAAACACGAGGCTTTTATTGTAGGTTTATTTTTCAAAATACATTTTTCGCGTAATGTAGTTGAAAATCATCACGATGAATGTCGCAAATAATTTAACGATCATGTAGTTGATGTGCATGAAATCACTGCCAAGCCACATAATCAATTGGTTGATGCCAAGGCCGATAATCGAGAATGTGATAAAGAAGACTAAGTTTTGTGATTGTTTCTTTCCATTGTTGATCTGGAAGACCCATTTTACGCTAGCGACATAGTTAAAGATGACGGATACCGTAAAAGAAATGGTCGAAGAAATTAAATAGTAAATACCGAGAACTTCTGTACAGAAAATCATTAATCCATAGTCAATCACGAAGGCTAAGCCACCAATCAAGCCAAAACGGAGAATCTGATTGAATAAGTCTTTTATTTTTTGTTTGGAATTTGTTTGTTCAGACATAAGGGCTCCTTGTCGTTTGTGTCCAATAAGTAAAACTCTTTTTCAAAAGCGCAAAAGTATTCGCTTTATGAAAAAAGGTGAGGCATGAATTTGTATATTCTAGACGAACCAAAAACTAATGTATTCCATCGTCCATGGATATGCAAAGAAAGGATGATTTTCACAAATGTTTTATTCAAAACGACTCTTATTTAGCGCTCTGAAAACGTCAACAACGCCGCAGGATAAGCTAGAGAGATCCCGAGATTGTCTTTGAGAATGATTTTTTGTATGATCTTCACTTGGCGATTTGTCATCTAAAAAAGAATAGACATTGCGGCTTACAGCGGGAGTGTAAAGTTGAAATGATCTTTGCGCATACCTTGGCGTTGGTAAAACTGATGCGCGCGTAGGCGAACGACATTTGAAGATAACTCGATTTGCACACAGCCTTGATCTTTCGCATATTGTTTCGCAAAGGCAAAAATTTGTTTGCCATAGCCGTTTTGCCGGCATTGCGGATCAACGATGAATTCGAGAATCTCTGCTACTTTGGCATTGTGGTGCAACAACTGCTCTAAGCGCATATCGATAAAGCTGATGAGTTGATCTTGATTGAAAGCCACAAACATGGCGTAGCGATCAGGCTCTTCTAACATGTTTTGGTAAATTTTTAAAAATTGGCTGCGTTCAAATTCGCAGTTTTCCAACCAACAAATCATTTGATAAACGCCTTCGAAATCTTGAAGGGATGCAGGACGAATCGTTAAAGATGTTTCCATGGATTATACCTCTTCACTCGGATCTAAAATTTTCCATCCCAAATGATACCACTTTTTGAAAAAGGTGGAGATTTTTGCGAAGGGACAACACGATGGCAGAATGAGTGGATTTAGTCCATAAATATGCGAAAATAAAGAAGAAGAGAGAACCATAAAACGAGATCCGAGATTTTGATCAAGCAATACAGAAAGGGATGGATTTATGAAATCGGCAGGCAATAAAAAGCATGCGAAAAAAGGGCGGTTTTCACAATCACTGATCGTCCAGCTCAGTGTGCGTTATTTTATTGATGATATCGGTACGCGTTCAGCCGCATTGACGTATTATTTGATCTTCTCACTCTTCCCATTGATGATTTTAATTTCCATCTTAGTCGGATCACTGAATATTCAAATAGAACCGATGTTTGAGGCGATGCATAATGTATTGCCTAAATCAGTATTAGAGCTTTTAAGTGGCTATATTCGCTATGTAGAACAAACGCCATCGACGATCATGTTCACCTTTGCGATGTTTTTCTCAATTTATTTTCCTTGGCGAGTTGTCCATGAAATCATGATTACGATTCGCATCGCATATGAACTTCCGCCAGCCCCAAGCATGTTGAAGCAGTTATTTAAAGAGCTCGTTGCGGCAGTCGTTATTCCTTTGAGCCTAATTGTCTCTTTGATTTTGATTGTTTTTGGTCCGAATATCATTTTGAAATTATTGAGCTTTCTGCCCGCCGGACTCGTCACAATTTCTGATGCGCATTTGAATATTTGGGAATACGCGCGTTTTGCGATTGCCGGGTTGATGTTAGTCTTTGCCTTAGTCGTTGTGTATGAACTCGCTTTAGATCGCCATCAGCCATTACGGACGATTTTGCCAGGGATTATCGCGGTGTTAATCGTATGGTTAGCCTCTAGTGCATTGTTTTCTTTCTATGTTGAAAACTTTGCCCGCTACTCGATTATTTATGGAACGCTAGGAACGTTTGTGATCTTGTTGTTGTGGCTATATTTGACGAGTGTCATCTTCTTAATGGGTGGTGAAGTCAATGCGATTCTTTTAAAACGCAAAAGACGCCGCGCACTGTATCATAATTCTTCTATTGTCCACGATAAATCAGAAGTTTATGAATGGCCAAGTCATCCGACACTTCACCATCCAGATGGTCGTGAAGAATAGCGATCATAAAATTTGAATCGTTTAAATAAGAAATCTTTGCTGCAAACTTTTCTTTTGAAGATGAAGAAAAGCGATGCAGCTTTTTTGTTTGATTCAATAGAAAACAAGCCTGTTTTAAGCAGAAAAAACAAGAAGACAAAGAGTGAATTTTGAGCGAATTCAGAGATTGCGAAAAGATCGAATATTTCTATATTTATGGGATTTTTTTATTTTTATTGAGTGTTACGATAAAGGTAAGAAAAAAACATTTGGAGGTCAACATGAAACGGTATGTTGAATTTGCGCAAATTGCACACGAACAAATCCAAAAAGCCCTTCAACAAGAAGAAACGATGGATACAATCGCGAATTGGTTTGCGCAATGCATCATGAACAAAGGAGTGATCCACGTTTTTGGTTGTGGTCATTCCCAAATGTTTGGGGAAGAATTGTGCTTTCGCACCGGAGGTTTAGTTCCGGTGAATGCGATCATGGTTCCGCAATTTAATGTTTATCCCAAAGTGAAACTATCCCAAATTATGGAACGCCAAGAAGGTGTTGCCAAACAAGTGCTATTGACCCAAAATCCGCAGCCGCAAGATGTGATGGTCGTTGTCTCTGTTTCTGGGCGCAATGCCGCTGGAATCGACATGGCGCTAGCCGCAAAAGAATTAGGAATGAAAGTCGTTTGTGTCACTTCTCTTCATTATTCCAATGGCGTGACTTCACGGCATTCGTCCAAAAAAATGTTAAAAGATGTCAGTGATATCGTCCTCGATATTTGTGGAATTAAAGGGGATTCTGTTTTGACGCACGAAGCGGTATCCGAAAAATTCTGCTCGCCATCGACTGTAGTTGCGATGACACTTTTAGTCGGCATTGTCGGTCAAACGATCGAAATCTTAGCGGATCAAGGAATCAATCCACCAATTTGGATTAGTGGAAACTTAGATCGCGGTGATCAAATCAATGATGAATATATTCGTCAATATCGTGATCGCATCGACATTTTATAATTTCAATCCCAAACAAAAACGTGCTCTTCGCTTAGAAAGGGCACGTTTTATTATGAATAGACTTCTGAATATGAAGATTAAAGATTAACGAGATTTAAGATATCAAGTGAGCTGTTTAAACGAACAGTTGGATGAATGCCTTGATCGCTGAAAGATCCCCATGCTGCATAGCCAAAATCGATGCCGGCATTGACGCAAGCTTGATAATCTGAATAAGCATCCCCAATATAGATGACTTCATCTTTATTCAAGTGCATTTTTTCAATAGCCATTTCAAGTGGTTCTGGATTTGGTTTGTGGAAAGGTGTGTCATCACCTAAAATTGCGAGATCCATGTAGCGGTCTAATCCTTTAGAAACAAAGTCAATTTGATATTGGTCTTTGAATTTAGAGCTGACAACGCCTTGTTTAATATTGTTTTTGTGGAGCTTTTTTAACACTTCTTCAACATGAGGGAATGCTTTAGCGCCCTCTTCGAATTCGTTGACGTATCTGACCCAACGTTCATATGTTTTTTCTTTATTATCGATGTGGAGCAAGTCTAAAACTTTTGGTCCGGTATAAGCCATAAAAGGACGTAAGTCATTGATCGACCAGTCTTCATTTTTTTCTTCTTTAATGATTCGCTGTAAAGGAACTAAGTTCATCTTCATCGTATCTAATAATGTGCAATCCAAATCGTACAAAACTGCTTTATATTTCTTCATATTTCCCTCGTCTGATTTTTAAAAGAATGTCATTTGGTCTTTTTTCGTGTGACCTCATACAAGGTAATCCGAAAATAAATATAAGAAAAGAAGATGCTAAAAATCACAAAACTCATTTCAATGTAAACGTTTGCGAAAACGAAAGATTGTTAAATTGAATCGTCCAAAAAATCAAAGAGAACGATATTTTGATAGTAGATTTTGTCTTTATCCGGCATAAAAAAATCTGATCTTTTTAAAAGATCAGATGCAAAGTTTAGATGAGTTCTAAAATGTCTAATGGTTCGCTTAAAACAAGAGAGGCATGAATGCCTTCATCGCTGACACTTCCCCAAGTGGCATAGCCAAAATCGATACCGGCATTGAGGCACACTTTATAGTCAGAAATAGAATCGCCGATATAAATGACTTCATCTGGTTTTAAGTTCATTTTTTCAATCGCAAGTTGGACAGGGATTGGATTTGGTTTTTGATAAGGGGTGTCGTCGGCTAAAATGGCGACATCGATATATTGATCGAATCCTTTGGAGACAAAATCGATTTCATATTGATCGCGCAGCTTGGAGCTGACGATCGCTTGAACGATATTTTTTTGTTTGCATGTTTTTAAGACGTCTTCAACATGAGGATAAGGTGTTGCACCATCTTCAAATTCATTTACGTATTTGACCCAGCGGGCATAGACAGTTTCTTTATCTTCGATTTCAAGTTCATTCATCACCATCTCTCCCGAATAAGCCGCAAAGTGATAGAGACGTTCGATTGGCCAGTCTTCATTGAGTTCTTCTTTGATGATTCTTTGTAAAGGAACCATGTTCATGCGAAAAGTATCTAAAAGCGTGCAATCGATATCGTAAATAATTCCTTTATATTTCTTATTCATAATTTCTCCTTTGGATTTGTTTGACGGATTAAATTGAGCAAGCGCATTTTGGCGCGCAAGTTCATTGTAGGCGATCAAAGTCAAAAGAACAAAACGATTTTGGAATAAAGACAAAATGAATGCCATCTTACTAACTTGCCTTTTAGAAATGATGGGTAATTGGTTTAAACATCGGAATGTTTGCGGTTTCAATGAGGCAAATCGCTAAGGCAAAAAAAAGACGTGAGGAAAACGGTGTCTTTGATAAAATGAATTCCGACTCAAAATACCAAAAATAAAACATAAATCATTTGTGTATTGAGAAAAAGGAAAAAGAGAAAAAGTGAAAGGAG
>JAUMZN010000047.1 GCA_030528085.1 Erysipelotrichaceae bacterium
TCACTGCCCGAGAACATCAAGACTAAAAAATACTTTTGTCGGGCGCATCTTTCTTTATATTCTTCTCTAAAAGCAACTGCAAATTCTTCTTGCAGGCGCAATCCTTCTTGTCTATTTCCTTTATGGAACTGTTCCATTGCATCTTTTTCTTTTTGATTTCCATCGATCATCATAAATATTCTCCTCCCAATCCGATTTGTCATTCCTTTGAAGACATTAAACCTATAGCACAACTCGAAAATTTCGTGATTAAAAGTCTCTTAAAGCTTATCACTCCATTTAAGTTTGGCGGTATTTTGAGTTTTCCCCATTAACCACATTGCACTTTGCGTTTATCCCCAAATAATCCCCAAACAATGGGGAATTCGAAAAACAAAATATTTTAAACAATAATTTTATCTGCCGAAAATGGGGAAAACTCAGTGATTTATTCACATTATCCCCATACTTTCCCCATTAAATGCAATGTTTTTATTTCGTTTTTTCTCCTCAATGGGGAAAAGTGGAAAACTCAAAAAAATAGTGTATCTATCAGTGTTTCACCAAAATTTTAGTGGGGAAAACTCATTTTATTCATTGGGGATTAACCAAAAAGGGTTGAGTTTTCCACATTGGGGTAAAGTTTGAATAAATAGTTTTCCCCATCGGTTTTCCTTGTCATTCCACACTATTTTTCAAAACAAAAATCTTGTATATTGGAAACTACACGAAAGGATTGCGATTTATGGACTCATCTTTGAAATCGAATTGGACACAAACATTAGATCTCATTAACAAAAGCGGACATTTTGATAGTGGGACCATGACATGGATCAAAAAGACATCTCTTTTCAAAATTGAAAACCACGTTGCCTATATCTCTTGTCAAAATATTGTTGCCATTAATCTAATTCGTGAAAATCTACAACTATTTGAAGCGACACTTTCCGAAATGGTCGGATCTTCGGTGAGTATTGAATTGATCACCGAAAAAGAAATGGCAGAAATGATGCCAGATGAATCACTGAAACAAAAAGCGGTTCAACTTATATCTAGAGGCTTTGATCCAGGATTAACATTTGACTCTTTTGTTTGCGGACCAAGTAACCAAGAAGCTTTAGCCGCATGCCAAATGGCATGTATTCCGCGCAACAAAGGCATGTTTAATCCGCTCATGTTATATGGAAATTCTGGCTTAGGTAAAACACATATCCTGAATGCCTTAGGGAATGCCCTTGCTCAAACCCAGCCTAATGCAAAAGTCATTTACATCTATGCGGGGGATTTAGTGAGCTTATTGCTCGATGCGATGCGCACGAAATCAAAAGAAGGAAATGCGGTCGAAAAAATTAAAG
The DNA here is from genome assembly GCA_030528085.1 of Erysipelotrichaceae bacterium. Lineage (GTDB taxonomy): Bacteria > Bacillota_I > Bacilli_A > Erysipelotrichales > Erysipelotrichaceae > Allobaculum. The sequence goes on from JAUMZN010000047.1 coordinate 1,335, forward strand.
AAACGCTTTTGGATTGCGACTATTTCTTAGTCGATGACATTCAAAACTTACGCTCTGATAGCTGCCAAGAAGTATTCTTTACGCTCTATAACGAACTGATTCGTCAAAAGAAGCAGATTATTTTAACTTCCGATACTCATCCTTCTGAAATTTCCAGTCTAACAAAACGTTTAATCAGCCGTTTTTCTTCGGGATTAATCGTTAATATCTCAAAACCTGGTGCAGAACACGCCAAACGAATTTTAATGAAGAAAATCGAAGGACATGAAGATGTCATCGATATTGATGATGATGTATTAGATTTTCTCGCGCGTGGCTATAGTGATGACGTTCGTGCCTTAGAAGGAGCATTAAATCGTCTGATTTTCAATGCAACATTGTTTAATCCACCTTCAATCTCAATGTCGTTTGCGCTTGGTGTATTAAAAGATGAGCCGATTATCAGCGAACCTGAACAGCTCAATGCGAAATCGATTAAAAAAGCGGTAATCCGCTATTATGGTTTATCCTATGCCGATTTAGAAGGAAAAAGCCGACAGAAAAAAATCTCACAAGCTCGGCAAATCTGTATTTATCTGATGCGAGATATGTTACAACTTCCTTATGCAGAGATCGGATCTCAATTAGGAAATCGTGATCATACAACTATTTCTTCTAGTTTTTCCCGTGCGAAGAAAATGATTCAAAAAGAATCGACATGGAAAGATGCTATTGAAGAGATCAAACGAAAGATCACGTAAATTCCACATTAAATCCACATGGATTTTTAGGGGGTTTTTGCTTTAGGTATCGCTTGTTTTCAAGCTATATCCCCAGTTTCCCCACCCTTATTGTTATAATCTTTATCTTTTATATAGAAGGGAGATTCAAATTTTATGGAAATCTCAGTAAAACGTACCGTCTTTTTAGACGCGATTAACCTTGTGGGTCATGCGATTAACCCATTGAATCCAAAAACAATTTTGACTGGTGCAAAAGTACAAGCCAACGAAAATGGACTGACTTTTTTAGCAACAGATGATTCACTCGCCATCCAAACGCAAATCGTTCCTGATGAAAACAATCAATTAGAAGTTTTTGAAAAAGGATCGATTGTGATCAATACCCATATTCTTTCTGAATTATTACGCCGTATGAATAGCGAAACAATTCAGATTGTGACAACAGATGAAGATTTATTGCGCGTCAGCGGCAGTGATGGAAATTACGATCTAATTTGCCAATCTGCTTATAAATATCCTGCAGTCGCATTAGATCGACCTGAAAATCACTTTGTCCTTCCTGCTAAATTTTTTAAAGCGATCGAACGTCACGTCGTTTATGCAGCAGCGGATAAAAATACAAGACAAGTATTATTAGGGGTCAATATTGAAATTGATGGTGAAAAATTCATCGCAACTGCAACAGATGCATTTAGAATGGCAAGTTTCAAAACAGACTATCCAAGCGAACAAACTATTCGCATGACGATTACGCCAAACTTTGCTAAAGAAATTGCTCGCAGTGTTCCTGAAGATCAAGAAATTGATGTTTATGCTGATCGCCGCCGCATTATGGTGGCTTATGATCACACAATGATTCAATCCCCATTAATTGAAGGAACATTCCCAGATGTTCATTCCATTATTCCAGTTGATCCAAAAGCACACTTAAAAATTAAAGCGAGTGATTTTATTGGGATGTTAAATCGTTCTTTGATTTATACTTCCAAAAAATCGACTTTAGGCAGTGTTGTTCCAGTGGAAATGGCTTGCTCGGAAGATGGTGTGAATATGCGCGTCTTATCAAGCCAAATTGGATCTTGCCGCGAAGTATTCAATAACGTTGAATATACTGGTGAAGAATTCACATTTGCTTTTAATGCCCAATTGATGCTGCAAGCATTGAACGCATTAGATTTAGATGGCGATGTTGAATTGTTTATCTTGAATGAACTTCGTCCAATCCGCATCAGCAATCCTAAAAATGATGAATTGACGATGGTCGTTGTGCCAATTCGCCAATATTAATATTTGAAATGAATCGAACTGATCTGAACAGTTAATGTTTGGATCAGTTTTTTTTAGGTTGGAAAAATTTAAGGAAGAAAAATGAATCAATCACCATCAAAAGAGGTTGAAAGATAAACAAAACGGAAAAATGGAAAAAATACAATTTCATTATTTTTCACAAGTGCCTTTTTAGAGTCATGAACAACGATCTTTTTATTTACGTATTCCTGTGTGGTTGAACAGAAATTCTCAATGTGTGGTAAATAGGGCCTATTTTTGTTATAATTACGAATGGAAAAGAGGATTTACAGATGAAGTTTTCTTTAAATGGTGAATATATTACGTTGCAGCAGCTGTTAAAAGCCTGTGATTTGATTCAGTCTGGTGGACAAGTGAAAGCTTGGCTGGCTGAAAATGAAGTTCGTGTCAATGGTGAACTCGAAAATCGTCGCGGGAAAAAACTGCGCAGTCATGATGTAGTTGAAGCCGCAGGAACTCGGATCGAGATTGAATGAACGTACAGAAGCTTGTTCTTTCGGAGTATAGAAATTTCGAAAAGGCTTCTTTTTCTTTTCATCCCGATTCGATCTATATTCTATTTGGAAAAAATGCGCAAGGAAAAACAAATCTGATAGAAGCCATCTATTTCCTTTCTCATCTGCGCTCATGGCGGACCAATAAAACGCCGTCTTTGATGCGCCATGGCCAAGACTCTTTCACGTTAGAATGCGTGGTTGAAAATTCTGGACGAGTCGAGAGCCTAAAAACAATTTTTTCGCAAGGCAAGAAATATTTGTTTCGAAATGGAAAGCCAGTTTCTGCTTTCTCTAATTTTGTTGGGATTTTAAATGCGGTCATTTTCTGTCCAGATGATTTACGTCTTTTTTCTGATCCACCAAAAGAAAGAAGAAAAATGATCGATATTGAATTGGTGAAATTATCGCGTTCTTATACGACCGTACTCAGTCAGTTTAACAAGCTTTTAAAAGAGCGTTCAACGATTTTAAAAACTTATCAAGTGGATCAAGTATTACTGAAAACGATCACCGATCAGATGATTGATGCGCAAGTGATCTTAATCCAACAAAGAGTCGCATTCGTAAAATTATTAAACGAAAAAATGAATGAGATTTTTCACAACTTCTCAGAAGGCAGCGAAACATTAACACTTCGCTATAAAACGTGTGTCGATGCATCCACTGATATTCGCAAACAGCTCGTCGATGCTTATGCGAAAACATACGATAAAGATTTAAAAATGAAAACAACTGCGATCGGGATTCATAAAGATGATCTTGAATTTTATCTCGATGGCAAGCTTGTGACCCAAACCGCAAGCCAAGGGCAAAAACGCTCGATTATGCTTGCACTCAAAATTGCATTATGCCAAGTCATCAAAGACAAAACAGGACATCATCCTGTTTTACTTTTGGATGACGTTTTCTCGGAATTGGACGAATCGCGCAGAGCGGGACTCGTTGCAGCTTTTCCCGATGAAATTCAGATTTTTATTACAACGGCCGAAACAGTCGATCCATCATGGTTTAATCGGCCAGTTCATTTTTACACAGTAGATCATGGAGTCATGAAGGAGGGATTATACGATGTCTGAGATTGAAAACAAAGATCAAACGCAAACAAATGAAAATCGTACAATTGAAAATGCCCAAGAGCTGAAAGAGTCAATTTCTGAATTTGACAAATTAGAAAATGAAGCAAGCCATGTCAATCATTCTTATACCGCAAACGATATTCAAGTTTTAGAAGGGCTTGAAGCTGTTCGTAAACGTCCTGGTATGTACATCGGTTCGACATCACAGCGCGGGCTTCACCATCTCGTCTGGGAAATTGTCGATAACGGGATTGATGAATGCTTAGCCGGATTTGCGAATCAAATCGACGTCACAATTGAAGAAGGTGACGTGATTCGTGTTCATGACAATGGTCGTGGTATGCCAGTCGGTATTCATGAAAAAACACACATCAGTGCAGTAGAAACAATTATGACCGTACTTCACGCCGGTGGTAAATTTGGCGGCGGCGCATATAAAGTGTCTGGTGGTCTGCATGGTGTTGGGGCGAGCGTAGTTAACGCGCTTTCCAAATGGCTCGAAGTCACAGTTGAACAAAACGGAAAAGTTTATTACATCCGTTTTGAAGATGGTGGAAAAACAGTTGAACCACTTAAAGAAATCGGAACGACAGATAAAACGGGAACAACTGTTCGCTTTAAACCAGATCCAGAAATCTTTGAAGAAACAACTGTATTCGATTTTGGTATTTTAAATTCCAGAATCCGTCAGTTAGCATTCTTGAATAAAAATTTAACATTGACATTGACTGACCAACGTCCAGAACATCCACAAAGCAAGACGTACAGTTATGAAGGCGGAATTATCGAATATGTTCAATATTTGAATAAAGGACGCGAAGTCATTTCTGAAAAAGTAGTTTATGCCGAAGGTGAAATGGATCAAATCTTAGTTGAAGTTGCAATCCAATACAACAAAGATTTCCAAAACCAAATTTATTCTTTCGTCAATAACATCAATACACCAGAAGGCGGTTATCACGTTGATGGTTTCCGTTTAGCTTTAACTCGTGAGCTGAATAAATACGGACGCGAAAATAACTTATTGAAAAAAGACGAAACTCTAACGCAAGAAGACGTTAAAGAAGGTTTAGCAGCAATTATTTCTGTTAAACACCCTGACCCACAATTTGAGGGGCAGACAAAAACTAAACTCGGAAACAGCGAAGTGCGTAAAATTGTCTCCAATATTTTTGGTAAACATTTAGAACGCTTCTTACTTGAAAATCCAAAAGACGCCAAAGCGATGGTTGAAAAAGGTCTGATGGCCGGCCGTGCTCGTCTTGCAGCCGCAAAAGCTCGTGAAGCTGTGCAGCGTAAATCTGCTTTAGATGGCATCACTTCATTGCCAGGTAAATTAACAGACTGCTCCAGTAAAGATCCTAGCGAATGCGAAATCTATATCGTCGAAGGGAACTCCGCCGGCGGATCTGCAAAAATGGGTCGTGACTCTCGTACCCAAGCGATCTTGCCACTACGCGGTAAAGTATTGAACGTTGAAAAAGCGCGTGATTCTCGTATTTTCAAAAACGCTGAAATTAACTCGATGATCACAGCATTTGGCTGCGGATTTAGAGAACAGACTGACGTCTCCAAATTGCGTTATCACAAAATTGTCATCATGACCGATGCCGATGTCGATGGAAGTCATATTGCGACTTTAATGTTGACATTCTTATATCGCTTTATGCGTCCAGTCATTGAAAATGGCTATGTCTATCTCGCTCAACCTCCTCTTTATAAAATTGAAAAAGGCAAAAAAGTTGCCTATGCCTATAAAGAACAAGAAATGGACAAACTGCGTGCCGAATTTAAAGAAGGCTACAAAGTGCAGCGTTATAAAGGTTTAGGGGAAATGGATGCTGAACAATTGTGGGAAACTACAATGGACCCTAAACGCCGAATCTTAAAACGAATCACAATTGATGATGCGATGGAAGCAGACAGCGTCTTCTCGATTCTGATGGGTGAAGATGTTGAACCACGTAAAGAGTTTATTCAAAATAACGCAGAGTATGCGACTTTAGACCTTTAATTCAGCAATTGATCAATTATTAAAAATAGGAATAAAAAGTGAAATTCAGATTTTTAAAATCTGAATAAGACAAACAGGATCCGATTTATTTTGAATCAAGATCCACAAGAAAGGGGAAAATAATGAGCGAATCTGAAATCAACACTTCCGAAATCGTTGAAGAAGAAGAAAGATTTGATGTCGTTGAAGATATCGAAATCTGTAAAGAAATGCGTGAATCATTCTTGGACTATTCGATGTCCGTTATCGTTCAACGTGCATTGCCTGATGTTCGCGATGGTTTAAAACCCGTTCATCGTCGTATTTTGTATGCGATGAGCACATTAAATATCACTCCACAATCTGCGCATAAAAAATCTGCGCGTATTGTCGGGGATGTTATTGGTAAGTATCACCCACACGGGGATACTGCTGTATACGAAGCGATGGTTCGTATGGCACAGGATTTCTCTTATCGTTATCCACTCGTTGATGGCCATGGTAACTTTGGTTCCCTCGATGGCGATGGAGCTGCTGCCCAACGTTATACAGAAGCAAGAATGTCCAAAATCTCAATGGAGATGATTGCGGACTTAAATAAAGATACCGTTAACTTTGCGGAAACTTATGACTCTGATGGTAAAGAACCAGTCGTTCTGCCTAGCCGTATTCCAAACTTATTGTTGAATGGTGCAGTTGGTATTGCCGTTGGTATGGCGACGAATATTCCACCACACAACTTAAATGAAGTCGTGGATGCGATTAAAGCGGTTATGAATGACGAAAATATTTCAGTTCCAGAATTAATGGAATACTTACCTGGACCTGATTTTCCTACCGGTGGAATTATCCTTGACCGCAAAGGAATTCGTGAAGCGTATGAAACAGGACGTGGATCAATTACAGTTCGTGCAAAATATCGGATTGAAGATATGCCAAATGGTAAAAAACGTGTCGTTTATTACGAAATCCCATATGGCGTCAACAAGATGAAAATGTACGAAAAAATGGCTGAAGTCATTCGTGATAAAAAAGTTCAAGGTGTCACTTACTTAAACGATGAATCCAACCGTGAAGGTGTGCGCATCGTTATGGAACTGAAAAAAGACGCGCAAGAAGAAGTCATCATCAACCAGATGTTTAGAGAAACGCAGCTGCAATCCACATTTGGCATTAACATGCTGGCTTTGGAAAATGGCCGTCCAAAACAGTTGAACATCCATGAAATGATCACGGATTACATTAATCACCAAATTGAAGTCATCACCCGTCGTACGCGCTTTGATTTACGAAAAGCAGAAGAACGTCTGCACATCGTCGAAGGCTTGCGTATTGCTCATGATTTCTTAGATGAATTAATTGCCCTGATCCGTTCTTCTCGCAAAGACGAAGCTGGATTAATCGCAGATATGAATGAGAAATTTGGATTAGATGCGATTCAATCCAAAGCGATCTTAGCAATGCAAATCCGCCGTTTATCCGGATTGGAACGTGAAAAGATCGAAAATGAATACAACCAATTATTGGAAAGCATTAAAGACTTTAAAGATATTTTGGCTAATCGTGAACGTGTCTTAAATATCATTCGCGAAAACTTGGATGATATTAAACAACGTTATGGCGATGCTCGTCGTACTGAAATTATGGAAGGAAACTTCGATGTCATCGATGAAGATTTAATTCCACAAGAAGACATCATTATGACGTTGACGCATTCCGGTTATTTAAAAACAACGCCAACAAGTACATACCATACGCAAAACCGCGGTGGAAAAGGAATTCGTTCCATTTCCTTAAATGATGAAGACTTCATCGATTTCATGGTTGGCTTATCGAACCATGACTATCTGTTGTTCTTTACGAATGCCGGACGTGTTTATCGTATGAAAGGCTTCCAGTTCCCAATTAGTTCTCGTACCGCAAAAGGAACGCCAATCATCAACTTCTTGCCTTTACAAAATGGCGAAAAGGTTGAAGCGATCCTGCCTTATAATCCAGAAGAAGAAGCGAAGTCGTTATTATTCGTCACAAGAAATGGTGTCGTTAAACGTACGCTGATGTCTGAATTTAAAAACATCAACCGCACCGGTAAAGTTGCGATTTCCTTAAATGAAGGAGATACCCTCGCATTCGTACGCCGCACAACAGGTGATGAAGAAATTCTGATTGCGGGCGATCGTGGAAATGCTGTTCGCTTTAAAGAAACTGCCGTTCGTTTAATGGGACGTACTGCAGCAGGTGTTCGTGGTATTGATCTGATGGGCGGAAAAGTTGTCGGTGTTGCTTGCTCTTCCATGGGCGAAACGGTCATGTCCTTAACTGAAAAAGGATATGGAAAACGTTCTTTGATCACTGACTACCGTTTAACAGACCGTGGTACACGCGGTGTTAAAACACTTGTCACTTCTGAAGAAACTGGACCAATTGTTGCCTTTAGAGCCGTGAGCGGTGATGAAGACGCATTGATCGTTACAGAAACTGGTCAGATGATTCGTATTCACTTACAAAACGTGAAGACGCAAGGTCGTACAACACGCGGTGTTCGTGTCATCCGTTTGGCTGAAGGCGATAAAGTATTGCGTTTAGCTTTAACTGATCACGATGAATCTGCAGAAAAATCTGAATTAGTTGAAAATACAGAAACAGTTGAAGAGGTCGTTGAAGATCAAGAATAGATCTCGATCAAATATCTGAAAATCATATTTAATTCAAAACATTGATCAATCAATAAAGGGACAAGTCGAAATTAGCTTGTCCCTTTGATTTCAATTGGCATAAATATCTGAACGATCATACGAATATGAATTTCAGATTGGTGCGATTTTTCAGCATATTTTTGAAGAAAAACAACGATTTTGAATGAATATTCGTTAGAAAATTTGCTTGTTTGCCTACAATTTTGATCGGTGATAAATTATAACGTGTAAAAAAGGAGATTTTGCATGCTCGACTTGAAATTTGTCCGTGAGAATCCGGACCTTGTCAAAGAAAATATGGAAAAGAAGTTCCAGCATCACAAACTCCATCTTGTTGATGAAGTAATTGATAATGATGCCCAATTGCGTAAAACTCAACAATTGGCAGATGAACTTCGTTCTCAAAGAAAAAATGCATCCAAGAAAATTGGAATGTTAATGGGCCAGGGCAAAAAAGAAGAAGCTGAAGCAGCTAAACTTGAAACTGCTAAAATCGGTGAACAAATCGATGAACTGGCTAAAAAAGAAGATGAATTAAGAGAAGCAGTAACACAAGCAATGATGGCAATTCCAAACATCATTGACCCAAGTGTTCCAATTGGTAAAGACGATTCCGAAAACGTTGAATTACAACGTTATGGTGAACCAGTCGTTCCAGACTTTGAAATTCCTTATCATACAGAAATTATGGAATCTCTTGCTGGTATTGATTTGGATGCTGCAAGACGTGTAGCAGGTAATGGTTTCTATTATCTGATCGGCGACGTTGCTCGTTTACACTCTGCAATCCTCTCTTATGCTCGCGACTTTATGATTGATCGTGGATTTACTTATGTGATTCCACCTTACATGATCCGTTCCAACGTCGTAAATGGCGTAATGTCTTTTGCGGAAATGGAAGGCATGATGTACAAAATCGAAGGCGAAGATCTTTATTTGATCGGAACTTCTGAACACTCTATGATCGGCCGATTCATCGACCAAATCTTAGATGAAAAAGAATTACCATATACATTAACTTCTTATTCCCCATGCTTCCGTAAAGAAAAAGGAGCACACGGAATTGAAGAACGTGGTGTATATCGTATTCACCAATTTGAAAAACAAGAAATGATCGTTGTCTGCAAACCAGAAGAATCCGCTGAATGGTTTACAAAACTGTATACAAACACAGTAGATTTCTTCCGTACATTGGATATTCCAGTTCGTACATTAGAATGCTGCTCCGGTGATTTAGCTGACTTAAAATGTAAATCTGTAGACGTTGAAGCTTGGTCTCCAAGACAAAAGAAATACTTCGAAGTTGGTTCTTGTTCTAACTTAACAGATGCACAAGCACGTCGTCTAAAAATCCGTGTTAAAGACGAAAACGGCAAAAAATACTTTGCCCATACTTTGAACAACACTTGTGTAGCTCCACCTCGTATGTTGATTGCTTTCTTAGAAAACAATTTACAAGCAGATGGTTCTGTACTGATTCCAGAAGTATTACGTCCTTACATGGGTGGCAAAGAAGTTCTTACACCTAAAAAGTAGGACGACATCAAAATTGATATCCCATAAGTCCATTTAGCAATCAATGCTAGATGGACTTTTTTGATTTTCATGTTTGGTTGGTTTAATACGAAATTAATCAGTTGTTGGATAAGTTTTTACGATCCTCCAGTATTTGGAGGAAGCGTTGCAACAATTAGTAGATTTCTCGTTATCATTAGCATCGTTTTGGAGCATGTACTAATATGAATTAAATAGACTAAGGAGATTCTTATGTATTTCAAGAAATATGATTCGTTGCCTTTACCTACTACTGGACATCTACACATCCTCAAAACAGGCTATGTATACTGGGAAAAAACAAGTTCCTGGGACAACAAAAACAAACGTCCTAAATATGGACGCATTTCCATTGGTAAACTTGACCCTGAGGATTCCACTCGCTTTTATCCCAATGACAAATACTTTGAAATCTTCTCGGGACAGAAGAAAAAAATAGAGGATAAGAAGGAAGTAGATCAGCCACTTCCCCAACCTTCAAACAAATCTTTTACACAAAATTTTGGTGGTTATATTGCTTTAATACGTTCTCTTGAACGCAGTGGAGCACTTGCTTCTCTTAAGCAGCAGTGGCCAGATCAATGGGAAAACATTTGTGCTCTAGCTGCCCATGCCGTACTTTCCCAAGATTCAACAGCTCAATCTTTCCCTTTTTGGAGTTTTAGTAATTATTGCGGAAAGGGCGGTTCTCTAAACGATTCGCAGATCAGTACTGTTTTTCAAGAAATTGGTTTTGATCAAGAAGAAATCTATGATTTCCTTTACTCCTTTCAGCAGAACTATATGAAATCTTCTTTTTCAAAAGGAGATACTCTTTCAGTAGTTGGAGATTCCACGAATATCAATACTTCCTGCCAAAACAATGAACTCGCTCAATTTGGAGAGGCAAAAGTAGATGAAGATCTTCCGATCGTGAATACTTTCGTGTTAGCAGACTTGGATACTGGGATTCCCCTTTATTTTGAGGAATATTTTGGATCTCTCATTGACAAATCTCAGATCGCTGCGACTCTTGAACAGACCGTGGATCTTGGTTATAAAAAGCTATATGCCGTTTTGGACAGAGGTCACACATCAAGAGAAAATTTAAAAAAGTTGCAGGAAGGCGATTATGAATTTGCGATGATGATGCCTGGATCTTTGAAAAAGGTCAAAGAACTTATCCCTCAAAATCAGGATATTAAGGATAATATGGATTATTACATTCCTGAGGAGAAAATTTTCGGCAAGAGTCTTGGCAAAATCGAAATTCTGGAACGAGACTTTTACGGCTATATTTATTACGATTCCTTCCGTGCTGATGAAGAAAAGATCTCAATACTGAATACGGTTCAGATGTATAAAGAGAAAGTTGAACAGAGAAAACGATATACAGACAAGATGAAAGAACAGTTTTCCAAATGGCTGATCATTGAACCGGCAGACAATGCCAAAGGATTCACGGTTGAAATTAACCGTCAGAGTGTCCAGAAGGCTTTGAATGAAACGGGATGGTTTGTGGTCATTGATAATACAGACAAGGGATCTTCTGAAACTATCATTCGTTTGAGAAAACGGGATAAGGCAGAGAAGGAATTTTGCCGCTTGAAAACTCATTTAGGAATGGATCAAGGACGAGTTCATTCGACTGAAGAATTTAGAGGAAAAATGCTTACTGCTTTTGTAGGACTCATTATGGTTGAATCCTTTAGAGCGCTGACACGTTATTCAATGGAAAAAAGAATTTCAGATACAGTCGAGACAGATCTAGCACTGCTAAACAAATATCAAATTCAACAAAACAAAAACCAGGATGGATGGCTGCCAAGCTATGCGATGACTAAAAAACAAAAAGCCCTGTTCGCCAGTCTAGGACTGAAAGAAAAGGACGTTAAAGACATGATCTATGGTCTCTAATCAAGAGGACATAATATATAAAAATTGAATTCAGAATCCCCTAAGTCCATTCAGCAATCAATGCTAGATGGACTTTTTTTCATCCATAAGAATCGCCGTGGCGATTCTTACCCTTGGCTGAATTGAG
>JAUMZN010000122.1 GCA_030528085.1 Erysipelotrichaceae bacterium
TTTTTTCGATCTATAGAGACCTAAATACCAAAAAGCTTAACTTAATGACATTGATCGAAATTATAACATTGAATATCCAAGCACAATCGTCTTATTCGTTGGATCAATAATATCCCAACCAATTGACAACATGAAATATATAGTGAATCAAAAGGTATTCACTTGTGACTAACAAAACAATTCGATCTTGATGTTCATACTAAATCAAGTATAATGGCGGTGGTTTGCGACGCCCCGTACACAAAGGCTATAAGTGTGCGGGGCGTTTTTTTAGCGAAAATATGCATTTTATTCATGGAGAAAAACGATGGAAAAATTGAAGAACACTTTTCTTGAGGGCCCGATTCTACCCTCCCTATTACAATTTGCGTTGCCTGTATTGTTTGCTTTAATTTTACAGGCACTTTATGGCGCAGTAGATTTGTGGGCAGTCGGCAAATTTGCGACAACAGCGGATATTTCAGCCGTCGCAACCGGAAGTCAAACGATCCAAATCATTACGGGAATTGTTACTGGACTTGCAATGGGTACCACCGTTTTGCTCGGTCAAAAAATCGGACAAGAAGATCACAATGGCGCCGCACAAGTTATTGGTACAAGCATAAAAATATTTACAATTCTTGGCATAGCTCTAAGTGTGATGATGATCTTTTTGGCAAAACCAATTGCTCTAGCGATGAACGCGCCAATTGAATCTTTTTTCAAAACGATTCGCTATATCCAGATTTGCGGCGGCGGCAGCTTATGCATTGTCGCCTATAATTTGTTAAGTGCGATTTTTAGAGGAATTGGGGATTCCAAATCTCCCCTGCTCTTTGTTTCGATTGCCTGCGTGGCAAATATTGTCGGAGATATTTTTCTAATTGATATGTTGAATTTAGGAGCGGCAGGAGCAGCAATTTCAACCGTAGTCGCACAAGCCATCAGCGTTGTTCTCTCATTGGTTTTAATCGCAAAAAAAGGATTGCCTTTCTCCTTTTCAAAGACACACTTACGCTTTCATAAAAAGACAGCTACCGGTGTGCTTAAACTTGGATTACCGATTGCTTTGCAAGATATGTGCAATGAGATTTCTTACCTCATTATTATCGGTTTTGTGAATGTGCTTGGTGTTAGTGCGTCTGCCGGCGTTGGAATTGCAGAGAAATTAGTCATTTTCGTCTTGCTTATCCCAATGTCGTATATGCAGTCTATTTCCGCATTTGTCGCTCAAAACGTCGGTGCTGCCCAATACGAACGCGCTAGAAAAGCATTGTATACAGGAATGGGAACAGCAGCCATTCTTGGTGGAATTATGGCATACATTTCTTTTTTCCATGGCGATGTCTTATCGATGATCTTTTTAAAAGATGCATCAGCAGCAGATGCCGGCGCAGTCATTCAATCTTCCGTTGAGTTTCTTAAAGCAACATCGATCGAATGTTTCATTTTGTCTATCGCCTATTGTCTGACGGGATATTTTAATGGATTTGGAAAAACTACATTTGTGATGATCCAAGGCTTATGCGCCATTTTCCTCGTGAAAATTCCTTATGCTTGGTTGGCAAGCCAGCAAGTCCATCCGCAGCTATTTCAAATCGGCCTTTCCATGGCATTTGCGGCAATCTTTACATTGATCACTTGTCTTATTTACTTTTTCTTATTCACGAAAAAACCGGGCAAAAACAAAACATTAGATGGTTAGGCGTTTAATTGCGAAAGAAAACCGATCTGACAC
>JAUMZN010000123.1 GCA_030528085.1 Erysipelotrichaceae bacterium
TTTCACACTTAAACAACACAAACAAGCATTTCACTTCGCTAACTTAATGACATTGTTACTTTTTCAAAAATAAAAACGGCACCAATCATGCCGTTTAAATATTAAGTGTTAGAAAATTAATTGGCCGATATAAGCCGCCACAGCTGCCATGATCGCAACTTGCAACATGCTTGCTCCAAACCATGCCCCAACAATGGCGACAACTACGCCTAGTGCACAAGCAAGCGTTGGCAACGAAGAAGAAAACACCCCCGGGAAAGTCATCGCGCATAAAACTACATACGGTACGTAGTATAAAAACGATTGGAAAAACTTGCTTTTAATCGGTTTGGAGAACAATGCCATCGGAATCATGCGGATGATATAAGTCACTACAGCCATCACGATGATCGCACTATAGGTGTAAAGCGAATCCATTATTCTTCCTCACTTTCCATATCATCATTTTGATCCGCATTTTCTCTTGGAAAACGCCAAGCCATAAACGCACTAATCGCAATCGTAATTAAGATCAACGTATAACCTGAGGAAACTTGTTTTAATGCCGGAATCATATTGATGCCTACACTAACCAAAGTCGTCAACAATACGCAATATAGAATCGGGCGCTCTTTTCTTGCGACCGGAACAAAGATCGCAATAAACATGCCATACATCGCAAGACCTAATGCATTGACGATTTGATCAGGCAATGCCGAACTTGCGCTCGCCCCAAGCAGTGTTCCTAATGTCCAGCCGATAATCGGCGGAATCATCAAGCCTAAAAACCAAACGAATTTCACCGGTCCTTTTTGGGAAATCGCAACCGCATAAATTTCATCGGTGATGCCAAACGACATAATCAATCGTTTTTTCAGCGGCATTTTATCCCCTGTTTTTTGCGCCAAGGAAATGGACATCAAAAAATAGCGGGCATTAATGACTAACTGCGTTAAGACAAGTTCGATTAAAGAAGCTTGCGCACAAATCAAAGTCGTTCCCGAAAATTGGCCTGCACTCGTTAAGTTCGTTAAACTTGTCATCACCGCTTGCGTCACGCTCATGCCTTGCACGATTGCAGCCATACCATAAGCAGCAGAGACCGCAAAGTAGCCCGAGGCAATTGGAATTGAGGCTTTCATTCCTTCTATAAATAACTGTTTCTTTTTCTCGTTCATCGTTGCGGATTATAGCACGTTTGTTTCAAAATTGTTTCATGGCGTTTTCATCATTCTCATTTTTAAGCACTCTTGTCGCAAAGCGAGTGAATTCCACGCAAATCTAAACGCGTATTGTTTTCTTTTCCAATAATTTGTAAGTCTTAGATTTTTCAAAACGATTTGTTTAGGCTAAACTGATGAAGATGGAGGATCTCATTATGAAAATTACAGAACCAGCTTTAGTTGAGCTGAATAATATTTTATCCGCAAATGGTGCTGAAGGTCTTGAAGTCATTCTTCAAGAAGGCTGCTGCGGTGTAATGCCAACATTCCAACTCGTTCGCTTTGACGAAGGCGATCAGCCAGAAGATGTGCAAGGTGTTAAAATCTTAATGGAAGGCGACGCAAAAGACGTTGTAGAAAATGTCATCATCGATTTACAAGATGGTGAATTAATCGTCTTAAGCCAACGCGGCGGATGCTGTGGTCATGGACATCATCATGAAGATGGCGAACATGAATGCTGCGGACATGGGCATGGACACCACCATGAAGATGGCGAACACGAATGTTGCGG
>JAUMZN010000048.1 GCA_030528085.1 Erysipelotrichaceae bacterium
AAATATCATTTTACGCTTTATATAAAGCATATTTTAGTTATTCAGCAAATACTATATATTCATTTTTAGTCTTCTTTTTTGTGAATTTCAACATCAAATTTTTGGTCTTTGACATCCACATCGATGTGAGCATCAGACATAATACCTGCTTCGATCATCTTCTTAGCAATATCTGTTTCCAGGTTGCGTTGAATGTAGCGTTTCATTGGACGGGCACCAAAGACTGGATCCACACCATTTTGTGCAATTTTGTCGTATGCTGCATCACTTAAATGAAGCGTAATGTCTTTTTGACCAAGACGGTGAGCCAATTCACGGATGAATTTATGCGCAATTTTACCGAATGCTTGTTCATCTAAAGCATTGAAGACGACAATCTCATCAATACGGTTAATGAATTCTGGACGGAAGTGGTTTTTAACTTCTTCCATATACTTTTCGTGAAGCACTTGTGGCTGCTTATTAAATTCAAATGCATATTGGGCACCTAAATTGGACGTCAAAATAATAATCGTGTTTTTGAAATCCACCGTTACGCCTTTCGAATCTGTGATTCGGCCATCATCCAAAATCTGCAATAAGACGTTAAATACATCTGGATGGGCTTTTTCAACTTCATCGAATAACACAATGGAATATGGATTACGACGAACTGCTTCTGTTAATTGTCCACCTTCATCGTATCCAACGTATCCAGGAGGCGCACCGATTAAACGTGCGACACTGTGTTTCTCCATATATTCGGACATATCGATACGTACGATATGGCGTTCATCATCAAACAACTGCTGCGCTAACGTTTTTGCGACTTCGGTTTTACCAACACCGGTAGGTCCTAAGAATAAGAACGAACCAATAGGTCTATTTTCATCTTGGATTTGAGCTTTCGAACGCAAGATTGCATCGACAACTAAATCGATCGCATGGTCTTGACCAATAACCCGTTTTTCCATTTCGTCTTTTAACGACAGCAGTTTTTTACGTTCTGATTCAACTAGACGGCTGACTTCAACACCAGTCCAACGGGAAACGATTTTAGCGATCATTTCTTCATTGACTGTTTCTTGAATTAAAGCGTTATTGCCTAGACTGCCTTCTTGGTGTTCGGCAATACGTTTTTCTAATTCTGGAATTGTTCCATAGCGAAGTTTTGCGGCATCTTCATAGCGCATTTCGTTTTGCGCTGTTTCCAAATCGAGTTTTGCTTTTTCTAAAGCTTGTTTATCTTCTTTGGCTTTTTCGATAATCCGTTTTTCATCTTCCCATTTGGTATACAGTTCATCTCGTTTTTCTTGTAAAAGACCCATTTCTTCTTCGATTTCGCTGCGGCGTTCTAATGTTTTCTTATCTTCTTCATCCATTAAAGATGTTTTCTCAATTTGAAGTAGCATCAGCTTACGCTGCAGTTCATCTAATTCTTGTGGCATCGATTCCATTTCAACTTTTAATGTTGCACAAGCTTCATCGACTAAGTCGATTGCTTTATCTGGCAAGAATCGATCTGTGATATAACGATCGGAAAGTGTTGCAGCAGCAACGAGTGAATCATCGCTAATATGCACGCCGTGATACGATTCAAAACGGTCTTTCAAACCACGCAGAATCGAAATCGTATCTTCGACATTTGGTTCTTTAACTTGAACTTGTTGGAAACGTCTTTCTAAAGCTGCATCTTTTTCGATGTATTTACGATATTCATTGAATGTCGTTGCCCCGATCATATGCAGTTCACCGCGTGCTAAAAGTGGTTTGAGTAAGTTTGCGGCATCCATTGAGCCTTCAGTTTTACCCGCTCCGACGAGGTTATGAATTTCGTCGATGAACAAAATAATTTGGCCTTGGGATTGTTTCACTTCATCGAGGATCGCTTTTAAACGTTCTTCGAATTCCCCACGATATTTTGCGCCGGCAATTAATGAACCCATATCGAGTTCGATCAGTTTTTTATCTTTCAAAGATTCTGGTACGTCATCTTTAAAGATTCGCCATGCCAAACCTTCGACGGCAGCTGTTTTACCGACACCAGGTTCCCCGATCAATACTGGGTTGTTTTTCGTTTTGCGAGACAAAATCTGCATCATACGGCGGATTTCATCATCACGGCCGATAATTGGGTCAACTTTACCGGAACGAACTTCTTCAACTAAGTCGCGTCCGTATTTCTTTAACGCTTCTAAGTTATCTTCTGCATTTGGTGAATCCATCTTGCGTCCGCCACGTCGTTCAAGTTCTGCTTGATAGCACTGTTGTTCTTTCAAATTAAAAATTTGAACAAGTTTTCGGGAAATATAAGACTGGTTGAACATCAGTGCAATCCATAACGTTGCAACGCTTAGATAAGTTTCATCATGCTCAGCAGCCCATTTTTCGGCAGTTTCAAATGACTTTTGAACTTCACTGCTAAAATTCAAGTTTGCTGAATTCGACTTCACAATATTTTTTTCTTCTTGAGCAATAATTTGTAAAGCTTGTTTTTTATCGACATTTAATCGATCAAATAAACCATTCAGGGTATCTTCTTTGAAAATCGCTTCAAGGATATCAATTGTATCCACGCTGGAATGTTGTTTAGATTTTGCTTCATTGAGCGCTTGGACAATGATGCGTTGAAGGTTTTCAGACATTTTATCAAATTCCATACTTCCCCTCCTTTATTTCCCGACATCATCATTATAGTCTTCTGCAAGTTTGATGAATCATGAAATGCCTAGATTTTTTTGGAATTTTTGATCTTTTTTCTTTTAAGCAAAAAACTTCCTGATTTCTTAACATTTAAGTAGATAAAACTATTCGCTTTTAAAGATTTTATTATCATCTCTATCATGTTTATTATTATTCGATTAACATTCATCTTCCAATTCGTTTATAATTTGTACTTTTTGATCTAATCTTTCTTACCTTAATACAAATAAGTCAAAAAAAGGTGATATCCCATTGCACTTTTTATGCACACCATTTTAATAAGCATCAAAAAATGCCTTCTTTATTTGGGATCCATCACCTTTAAGTCCAGCTAGACGTGCATTAAAAAAGCTTGTCAACAAATCGCTGTTGGCAAGCTTTAGATCAATTGATTTTATTCCATTAAACGTCGTTCGAAGTTTCCTAGTTCTGCTCTTCCTTTGCTTACGATGAAATACGCTTGCGGATCATAAGTTCTTACGATCTGTCTTACCTCTTTGACTTCGTAGCTGTTCATAACACAAAACAAAATTTCTTTACCACTGTTAGTATAAGCTCCATAACCTTGCCATGCCGTTATACCGCGATGCAAGTCATGAAGAATATGTTCTTTAACTTCACTTTTCGAAGTCACGATCAAGCCATACATCACAATGTTTTGCAGGTGAACTTTATCCGAAATAAAATATGTGACCACTAAAAACAAAGTGGAATACAAAGCATTAGGAAGACCGAACATAAAGACTGCGGCAATTTCGACAAACACATTTACGATATAAGAAATTTTGCCGACAGAAAAGCCAGGCTTTGTGTAGCTGAAATACATGCCTAAAATATCCAAACCACCTGCGCTGCCTGCTGCTTGCAAACATAAACCGATGCCAACTCCCGCAATCACTGCTCCGATAATGACGCAAGATAGTTCATCATTTAAAATCGGCGTTTTTGGTACTGGCAATAACGACAACAGTGCAGATTGAATGCCTAGCGACAACAAAGTCTTAAACACGAAGTTTTTCGATAAGCTTCGCCAAGCCAAAATAAAGAGCGGGATATTAAAAAGAACATTGATTATCCCTGATAATGACGCTCCATCCACTAACGTGTAGGAAATGATTTGGGCAATACCAATCAATCCGCCGGTATTCAATTGCCAAGGGACAACGAAAAATGTAACTCCCATTGAGAACAAAACACTTCCGACAACTAATAATGAATATTGTTTAAGCGCATGTGTTAACTTATTGTTTCTGCTCATCAGTTCCTCCTGTAACAATCACATGAGAATTAGGCTTCAAACGCAGCCCTTTTGGTAATTTATTCGTAATTCGCGATTGTGAGCTTTTACCAAATCCGTAAGGAATTCCATTCAAGCACAAAGCGCGATATCCTTTTGGCGCATCAAGACTCAATTGTTGACCATGATAAAAGTCATCCATTTGTTCGATCGTTGTTTCTGTTTTGACTAAAGAATGTTTTGCGATCGTCTTTGATAAATAGAATGCATGGGCTGGTTCAAAGCGGCCTTTGATCATTTCGCCAATGCATACTCCTTGACGCAAAACTTTTCCTTTTTTCAATTTAATAAACGGTGCGTTCATACCATAAACAAGCGTGCTATCCTGATTTTTCTCCAAATAGTAATGCGTAAAAGCTTGATCTGTTTGTTCGTTTAAAAATGCTTGGATTGTTTTATCTATTTTTTCTTCTTTGCTAAAGGTAAAGGAAGAAGCAGATTCCTCTTCACTTTTTATTTTTTCAAAACGGGCAGCAAAATGACCTTCTCCACCATCCATTGGAAAAATGCGGCGAACTTTTGTGGCATCCATTCCCTCTGTTGGAATGCCTTCTCGTCCCCAGCTCACATTAAGGTCAGCTTGTTTTGCATCTTTGAAGGTTTCTAAAAGCCATGCGACGTTTTCTTCATTTTCTTCTTTCGCATATGTACAAGTGGAATAAACTAAACTTCCGCCAGGTTTTAATGCTTGCCAAGCTTGCTGCAAAATTTCTTTTTGTCTTGCCGCACAAAGCAGCACGTTATCATAAGACCATTGTTCAATCGCCGCTTCGTGTTTTTTCATCATTCCCTCACCCGAGCAAGGTGCATCGACTAAAATCTTGTCAAAACAATTTTTCACTTGCTTGCAAAGTGTTGGCGTATCCATATTGGTAACCATAAAGTTTTCTGCCCCCATGCGTTCCATATTGGACAATAAAACTTGGGCACGTTTGGCGTCGATTTCATTTGCGACTAAAAAGCCACCCTCTAAACGGTCTAAAATTTGCGTACTCTTTGAACCGGGTGCTGCACACAAATCCAATACGATATCGTCTGGCTGAACATCTAACAATTCCACGGCAGAGCCTGCGGATGGTTCTTGTAAATAGAACAAACCTTGTAGATGCGCGTGATGAAGTCCATATTGACCATGGATATACCAAGTATTGCGGGCAAATTTAGAAGGTTCTTCTAAGAAAGGTAATAATCCTTTTGTTGTTTCTATATCTTGTTTTCGAGGTGAAATTCTTAACCCCTGGAACAAAGGGGTATCTAAGCTTTGGACGTATTGATCGTATTCATCAAGCAGTAATTGTTCCATGCGTTGTTTAAATAATGAATCCATATTTCTTACCTTTCTAACTTCACTTGCTTTATCATAATGCATTCCGGCAGATTATTCTTGTTTGCATAAGGCAATTCACTCATTCTTCAGATTTCATGCTTTTTTTCAATTCATTTTTACCTTCAGGCAAAGTAAAAGAAGCAAATCTATCAATTGAAATGCTTCTTTGATTCGGCAATAAAGAATTCTAAGTTAAAAAATGACTGAAAGATCAAACCAATCAAAACGCAAGTGAACTCTAGCTTTAGATAGCAAATAAAGTAGTGATAACAATAACCAAAACAAACATAAAAAACAATGATTCTTTTCTCACTTTAAAACTGTCGATCATAATTAGGACGAGTTTAATACGCTATCCCTCATCCATCATTTGTTCAATTACAAAACGAGTAACATTTAAGTTGCTCAAAAATAAAGTTCAGGACGTAATTGGCAAGCAATTGCACTGCATGCTGCAGGAGTTGACCAGCCTGTACCAAAAGAAAAATCCGCTCCTTGTTGGAAATAGCTGACAGCTTCTTGAAAAGAAGTGTGGATCGCAAACAATTCAATATGCGTATGGGGGCCAGTAGAGTTTCCCGTATTTCCCGTATAAGCCAATATATCCCCTTGTTCAACTTGTTGACCTGCTCTAACCATAATCCGACTCGACAAATGACAAAAAGTTACGCCATAAAGCTGTCCTCCACTTTGACAGATCATAGCAATCGTATTGCCTCCTCCATAAGGCCAGCCAACCCAGTTTCCTAAATATCCTCCACCATCTCCGACTGGGTTTGCGGCATATAAAATCACTCCATTAGCGGGAGCATGCAAAGGAGAATACATACCCGCTGCGATATCCATACCTAAATGCAGACCGCCATCTGGGTATGCCCATGTCCCTGCTGAAATAGGACCAGTAACAGGGCGCATAAGGCCGCTGCTGCTTGATTCAATTTGACCATCAAATCCTTCTATCATTTCATTGGATGATATTTCCGCTGGACACGCTCTTGAAAAACCAGGTCCAGCTCCTGGAGCACCTTGATTCAGTTTTAACTCCCCTTTCGCAAGATATTCCAATGCTTCTTGTGGCGGTTGATCCATTTTAGGTTTAGCATCGGCTCTTGCTTGTTGAAACAATTGTATTTGTTGCTCTAAGCGTGAATAAAAATTGATTTGCCAATGCACATCTGCTTCACGATGTAAAAACCAATCATATTCTTCCTGCCAATGTTCTTGCCGAAGATTGATAATCGAATTCATCTTTTGTTCAAGTCGTTGATCTCCAGTTTCCATCACCAACAAACGTCTTTCGACATACTGGCGCAACTTTGCAAAGTCTTGATCAATCTCTTCATTAATTTGTTCTGATTGTTGCGTATTCGCTAAATCGATTAAAAGTTCACTCGTTTTTTCATTGGATACAGGGTACATGTTTAAGCTGATCATCAGCATGATTAATATAAGTCTCATATCCTTTTATAGACAGAAATTTTAATATTGTTTCCCTACTCCAATGAAACATGTAATTCATCTTTACTTCGATCGATTTTTCAAACCGAAATTTGGTTTTTATTTGCGATTTCTTTGAATCAAAAATCATAAAATCTATCCATAGTATCCGACTGTAGATATACAAAAAAACTATTGTTTTATTATTTCAACCTTGCATCTGATAAAATTTAATCAGATAAAGGACACTTTCACTATCAATATCAATTGAATTTCAAGCATTTTAACATTTGATTTTTCGCTTAAAAATTTCTGACTCTTTCAACGTGCTAATCCTTGATCGATCATTATAAAACAAAAATAGAAAACAGCACCATTGAAGTCAGTGTTTATAGAAAGGAGAGTCTCATCCAGTAAGACTAAAGTTAAATAATATGGAAAAAGAATTTATTTCTAAAAAAGTTCTGATTTGGGGTTTAGTTTTACTCATCCCATCATGTGTTCTATGCATGTTTCTCGGCTTTTTAGGTATAGGTGTCATTATTTCTATCGGGCTTATCTTTCATGCTGCCGTACTATACCAGGCACTTGAAAATACGAATCATGAAAACAAAAACGATGAATCCGAAAACTAATCTAAAATAATTGGTTTAAAGTGATGATGTGTCAACGATTTCCCTTTTAGCCATCACTCAATAAAAACGAGTTGTCGCTAAAAGGGATTTTTCTTGTCAAAAAAATATTTAACTAAATATCCTGGAAGACATAAAAAAATCCGTACTTCAATTAATGAAATACGGAATCAGCTTCAAGTGGTGCCGACGATAGGACTTGAACCTACGACCTACGCGTTACGAGTGCGTTGCACTACCAACTGTGCTACGTCGGCGCTCAAATATAATAACACACTTTTTGTTCAAACCAATCATCCACCCCGATTTTTTTCGCCTCAACTTGATCTGGGCAGCGAATCCATTTAATAAAAAAAGCTAAATTTCCTCGCTTGGAAATCTAGCTTTTCTTGATTTCATTTATTGTAATTTTGCTTGTAAAGCTTCAATTTGCGCATTGTACTGTTGAAGAATCGCATCGTTTTCTCCACTTTCACCTTCTTCTTGCAAGAATTTCAAGTAGTTATCGCGATCTTTTGTCAGTGCATCAATCTGCGCTTGAATATCTTCATTTGTTTGGATCGATTGACCACTCAAACCTGCAGAAGTTTGATTATAAACTTCCACAAACGTTAATCCCGTACCTTCTTTAAACGCTTGATTAACTGTTTCTTTTTGAGCATCATCTAAGGCTTGGTAAACATCGTAGTAATCGACAACTGTATTTCGTTTTGTTCCATCAATCGTCTGCCAATTTCTTGCCAGGTCTAGCAACTCTTGAATTCTAGAGTCTTGTTCTACTTCGATTGTCTTTTTGTATTCTTCTAATAAAGCTGTAAATGTTTTTCCAGTATGTTTTGGATTGGCGAAGTATTCGTTCATTTCATCTTTTTTCGCCAAAGGCAGCGAATTGAAATCAGCTTCTAAATTAACGATTTCTTTTCTTTGTCGCTCAGACATCATCGGATATTCATCCGCATAATTGACGAGTTTTCGATAGGCATAAGCTTGATCCACATCTGTCGCATGCTGCGGATCATAAACTGTAACTTTCCACGCAAATGCTCCAAACAATGTTGCGATCATAATACATCCACAGAAAATCACCCAGAAAATCGGTCGTTTCCAGAGTTCTTTTTTCGTTTGCGGACGTGATTCGCTCACTAAGAAGTGATCTAAACGATTGCTGTTTTCATAACGATTTGGTGCAATGCCGCCGTAGTATTCCTCTTTATCTTTGCTTGGATTTTGTTGACCTTGAGATGTTTGACCCATTTGTTCAAATTTTCGTTCTTCTTCCGCAATGGATACTTGTCCTCTCTCTTTTCGCAGCTGATCTAAGGCGTTCAACATCGATTGTTCAGCATTGCGGCGCTGGAAATCGGTGAGCGTTCCTTCTAAAGTAGAAGATGTAAAGTCTTCATCATCATCGGGAAACAACGTCAATTCAGCACGTCGGTCTAATAATTTTTGTGTATATTCATCAATATCATTATTGATTGGATGATCAATTTTTTCGCCTGCAATAGATTCGGTTTGGTTTGATCTTTCTTTATCGCTCATTCAAAATTGCTCCTCTTTATCTCGATCAAAATATAAAGCATATCTCAGTTATTTTGTTCTTCTCTTTATTTTACCAACAATTATCTGATTTTAATGGTAATGCAAAAGATGTACAAATTTTAATTTCACGTTGTGCCAACTTATCATATACAAAACAACTTTTATCGCATAAATGCGCGCTATTAATCTCATTCTACATATTCTATTCTGAACAAATCCCCTATATTTTTGATCTTTATCGAATCACATAAAGGTAACCGCTTTCGTCTTTTCCTATTCTGTCCTACGTCTTGTAGGGGTTGTTTAACTTGGTTATAATCGAAGACATAGTAAATGTAATCACAAGAATACAGAAGAAAGGGAGCGAACCTCTATGGATGACGAATTACGTGAATATGAATTAATTCAAGAAATCGCTGCTCCTATTCTTGAACAGCTTCTTGAATTATCAGAACAAGCGGGAACTGAAGAAGTCAATGTACCTGTGGCATTTTCATTAAGTGCTGAATATTCAATGATTCCTTCTGATGGACGAGTTGAATATGACTTAGATGATGAAGATTTTCTCAGCCATAACGAAGAATTCCTGGCAAATCTTAATGAATACATCCAAGCCCAAGTTGAGCAATGGAATCGTCCAACTGTTCTTCTTCAATAAATCGTTTTAATGCATATCCATATGTCGTGAATTCAGCTTGCTGGTTCATGGCTTTTTTTATGATCGGGAGATTGAGTTTATTTTAAATCCTATTAGCGAGCATATAAAAACTCTCAAACCAATATTAGTCTGAGAGTTTTTAAAACAGTAGCGCTTATAAATAAGGCTCAATTATATTATCCTTTATTAGAATATTAGTTTAAATTCGGCACTGTTATTGTATTTAAAGTTTAAATGAACATTTTGATTCATTAAATTTTACTCATTTGAGTAATGTCAAAACTCATAAATAAGATTTAAATATCATCCTTAAAGTGGTTGCCATCCAAGAACTTTTTAGTCTGCTTGTATAAAACCCATATCCATACTCCTATAAAAATAGCATCCATAACAAATCCAATGAATCCCAATTTTATATTCGAGATACAAAACGGTATATTACTGAGCGCTAATAAGTAATAAATAATAAGTACAATTGAGTCGATGGTTCTTTTTTTTGTTTTCATTTTAAGATCCCCTACATACAGCAAATCTCACTCTAGATCCACACCTAATAATATGTCTAAATAAATTATTGAAGTAGACATGCGATTTTTCATATATTTTTATGGTTCTTCCTAAAAATCAAATTAGTATTCGAGATCTTTAACGAGATTCAGTTGCATCTTTCCAATTTCCATAATCAGATTCTTCTATTACACGAATAACTAAAATAACTGTACTGCAGAAAATGCAGAAGCACACGAGATGTAATTAATACATCTCAATTACTCTTAATATTTCTTATTTACCCCCATAAGTCATACCTCCGTTAAAATCAACTCTATATAGCCTCTTTTCTACGCAATAATCATTTGTCATCTATTAATTCTGATTGTCAAAAAATTATAATTTTTTCTCTCTATTCGTCGATTTAAGATCTGTTTTGCTTGGTTCATTATAACAATAGCTCTTTATGTTAATCTTAACAATATATTTTTTAAAATATACCATTTGTTTATTTAAGATTTTAAATCTATAATTTTATTTAAAGAGGAGGAGTTATTTATGTCTCTCAAACTACTAACAAAAAA
Organism: Erysipelotrichaceae bacterium; assembly: GCA_030528085.1. Lineage (GTDB taxonomy): Bacteria > Bacillota_I > Bacilli_A > Erysipelotrichales > Erysipelotrichaceae > Allobaculum. The sequence continues at coordinate 10,649 of JAUMZN010000048.1, forward strand.
AGAAAACGAAGTGATGTCTATCCTGTGGCAAAGTGATAAACCTATGACAGCTCACATGATTGTTGAAACAGAGCAATCATTAAACATCAATACTGTTCAACAGGTTCTTCAAAGATTATTAAAAATGAAATATATCCAAGTTGCAGAAATCAACTATTCGGGAACTGTATTTGCCCGTTTTTATGCACCTGCAATTTTGCAAGCGGATTATATACAATTTTTATTCGGAGCTAAAAGTCCTTTTGAAATAGCTTCTAATTTAATTGAAGCAACACATGATGAACAAGAATTAGAAAAATTAGAACAGTTAATCCAGAAGAAAAAAAATTCATAGAGTAGGTCAACTTGATGATTTTATCTGTCTCATCTGTTTTTATTACGTTGGTCATCACCTTCTTGATGATCATCCTATTCTATTTGATTTTGTTCAACAAAAAACTAATATATATTTTGCGTTCGGATTTATTGATCATACTTTCTTTTGTGATCATTATCCGTTTACTTCTTCCTGTTGAATGGCCGTATACTATTACGATTCCATTCCCTTGGGTTATGAACTCGCTCCAAGCTTTTCTTAATTATGAAATTTTTAGCCATTTCTCAGTGATATCATTATTGCTTGTCATCTGGCTGCTCGGGAGCGCAATTCAAATATGTAAGTTCATCATTCAATTAAACAAAATCAAAAGTATTTTTGCTGTATTAGATAAAACAGCAATAAAAAATAAAGTTTCAGATTTTATCGATATTGATCCCCATCTTGACTATCCTGTATGGATCACAAACGGCATTCCATCTCCAATGATTTTGGGGTTTAAAAAAATTATTTTAATTCCAGAAATTGGGTTAGAAAAGAAAGAATTTGCGCATATCATCCAACATGAACTTGAACATTTAAAACATAAAGACAACATCATCAAGCTTTTCTTAAGTCTTGTTTTGATTATTTATTGGTGGTTCCCACCAGTTTACTGGTTATGCAACAAAATCCAACTTGTTCTAGAAATGCGCGTAGACAAAAAAGTAACTTATTACTTTTCTGAACAAGAAGTTACAGACTATGCAGATACATTATTAAAAGTCCAAAAAGCCATATCATCTAAGACAGAAACATCCTTCGATCGAATCGGCATTTCTTCGATGTTTTATATAAATGATGGAACGAGCACTCTTTATTATCGAATAACATATTTATTGAACCAAACCTATAAGAAGAGCTCTAATATCTTGTTAATCTTGATTATTGTCTCCTTGCCGCTAATCAGTAATTGTATTGTTTTAGAACCTTGTCTAGAACCCCCAATCGAAACATATTCAAGCTCTCCTGCAAGTGACTTAGAAAACGGTTTTATCGTAAAACATCCTGATGGAAGCTACAGTATTTTTATTAACGGTACCACAAAAACGACAATGGATCCTGATGATGAATTGCTCTCAAAATACCCTGTTATTACCGAATAAAAGAGGTGGAAGTTATGAAAAAAACAATCATTTTAGTTTTAGTTTGTTTATCTGCAATTTCCTCATTTAATGTTCAGCCAGTTTTTGCCGACGATAAAACAACAATTAATTCTGATCAATCTACAGAAATCCAACCTAGGAAAGATATCTTAAGATGGATTCATACTACAATCAACGGCAAAAAATATAAACGGCTTTGGAATGCATCAAAAGGAATCTGGTTGACAAATTGGATTCTTGAGGAATGATTCACACGCATATCTAGTATTTGCTGAATAACTAAAATATGCTTTATATAAAGCTTAAAATGATA
>JAUMZN010000049.1 GCA_030528085.1 Erysipelotrichaceae bacterium
GATTATCACGACAACAGTGCCCAACAATGGCAGGATTTGCGATTTGAAGTGGGCCGCCTTACGCAAACTACAGCCGACTTGGATGCAGAAGGCTTTTTGCCAGAAGCTTACTTTGAAAGCCACGATCAACAAGAAATTGCCATACCGGGCTGTTTTCAACTATTGAATCGCCAATGGGTAAGCAGCACAAACCCCTTGCCAAAAAGACGATTGATGGCAAGAGCGATGTCTAATGAGCTGTCGATTTCGCGAGTGGTCTCTAAAGTACAAGTTCCCATTTTTGGCAACTATATGAGCAATGGCATATGGCATCTATCTAATGGTTGCCAAGCGTTTTGCGCCGATTATTTGCGGGCGATGCCAACTAGCGGCGTGCGAGCTGTAGATGTTACACCGAGCCAAAACGAACAATTGCGCCGTGTTTTATATTACGGCTATGGCGGTCCTGCCAATATATTAGGCAGTCTGGGATTTAATGAAGCCCAACAAATTGTCATCACCGATGATCTCGTCTCCCAAGCATATAGCCAAAAATGTATTGCGAATACTGAACTTGGCGGTGTGATGTGGAGCAATGGAATGTTTAACGTTTGGAAAACGGTTGTCGAAAAACCATCTCCGCCAAGCGCCTTCAAAGTGTATATCGCCTCATTTCCAGGACAAGGATTAAACCATCGTGGTCAACGAGTGCCACTGCAGCCATTGGCATATGGAATGATGACCAATCCGGATAAAGGCGCTTTGCAGTTGATCAAAAGCACTAGCGATGAGCACTTTGAACTCGCAAGTTCTGTGAATTATTCGCTTGCAGGAGCTGTCTATAAAATCGTGAAAGGAAATCAGCCAGAAGGGGGAAAAGAAATTGCTCAATTGACGATCGGCCAAGATCATGCTTCTGAAGTTTTAGAAGTTGAACCGGGAATTTATTGGGCGAAAGAAATTAAACCGCCAAAAGGTTATGCCCTAGATCCTGAATGGCATCGCATTGAAGTCGACGCAAATTCGAGCGTACAAGGACCTTGCCGCATTTTAGTCAAAGATCATCCGCAATATATTCCGATTGATTTGTTGATCAAAAAGAAAAATGCGTTTAATGGCTCAGTGGATTCACGATTAAAAGGAGCTCGCTTCCGCCTTCGTTTTTACGATATCGATCCGAAAGATCCTGATCGTTATCAACATACAAAACCTTTATTTGAGCGGGATGATTTAGTTTGCGACGAAAATGGCGAAGTGAATATCGATGGTTCAATTTTCCCGATCGGCGTTTTGACTATTGAAGAAATTGCCGCTCCTGAAGGATTTGTGTTAGATGATCGCGTCCATGTCATCCCTCTCGATCCTGAACAATCTACGAGTGAAGTACTCGATATTTATCAAGTACCCGTTCTCTATAATCGCCCCACGACTATCCTCTTACAAAAGCAGGATTTAACAAGCGGCACGATCCTTGCCGATGCCGAGTTTCAACTCACTAGCCCCAGCGGCAAAAAGACAAAATTGACATGCGATCAAAACGGACAAGTCAAACTCCCATTAGATGAACTCGGACGTTGGACATTAGAAGAAACAAAAGCGCCGCCTAATTACCAAATCAATCCGATCCCAATCGTGATTGAAGTGAAAGAAGATGGGCTTGAAGTACTCGATGATGCTCAATCCCAACTTTTCGATTATGAGAGTGGAATTTTGACAGTGAAAAATACCACACAATCGTTTGCGATCAAACTTTATAAATATGACGATCAACTGCAGCCTTTAGCTGGAGCCGAGTTTAGTTTGTATAGCGATTATGCCTTGACGGAATGTGTGGGCAAGGCAGTTAGTGATGAAAAAGGGGAAGTAGTTTTTGCGGGATTAAATCTGTCCCAGTATTACTTGACCGAAACAAAAGCGCCTGATGGCTATATTTTGCCGACGACCGCAAGCGGCAAGCCGAAGAAAATTTGGATTCGAACTGACGGGGGAAAAGAGGGGTACAGCTTTTGGGTGAATATGAGTGGTGTTCCCAATCAAAAACCGCAAGAGATCCGCGATGGCGCATTTTATAACGCTTCCGCCAATGGCCAATACGTTCTTGCTGGACAATTCGTCAATCGCATCAAAGCAACTTTGCCGCAAACAGGAAGTAAGTCGATGCCAATGATTTTGGCTTTAAGTTTCAGTTTCATCTTGATCGCGGCAGCGATTTGGTCAAAGTTAGAAAAACAAAATCATAAAAAATAGAAAGTAATAGAAATGATGAAAAAACGTAAATATCAACTGTATACAAAAGCGATGGCTCTTCTTGCGGCTGCTTGTCTTTTGAATACACCAATTCAGGCAAACGCAAAGATGCCGATCCCTTTAACAATGAAAACGCAGCATTATAATGTCGAGATCACATTAAAACCAGGAGATGCAGGAAGTTTAGCGGGACGTTCATTTGAAGTGTTCAAAATCTTTGATGTCGTCGTATCCGCAAACCAAAGCTCATATGCGTATTCATTTTGTTCAAGTGGCAATCCAACACAAGACGCAAAGAAAAAATCAGCAATCCAAAATGTTGTTGCCAAATGGTACAACAAAAATAAACCAGTTGGGCAAAATGAGGATAAAACACCAGAACAAATCGATATCAATACCGCATTGCACTATATCGAATCGCTCCAAACACAAAAAGGACAGTTAGAAAGTGATACGAGTATGTTTCGCTTATTTGTCCAAGATTTGCGTGATGAATTGAATAACCAAGGCGTTCAAGCCGACCGCACCGAAACGATTGGCAATGAGAATTTATCCAATCAAAATTATGTGTTATCGAATTTAGAAAAAGGGTATTACTTAATCGATGAAGTGAGCAGCAACGATAGTGCAATTCAGGGATCTAAATCATTGATTATGGTTTCGACAATCGAGGGCAATCAAGAAATTGAACTAAAAGGAAACTATCCTGTTGTCGAAAAGAAAATTCACGAAGATGACAACGAGATTGGCTGGAATGATATTGGGGATTATGAAATTGGCCAAGACATTCCGTATCAATTTAAAACGACAGTGCCGCCAATTCGTGCTTATTCACAATATAAAATGATTTTCCATGATCAAATGGACGCAGCATTGCAATTAGATCCAGCTTCGATTCAAGTTCAGCTTATTTCGGGCGGACAGACGATCAATTTAAATTCAGATCAATTTCAAGTGATCACGGATTCAAAAAGTTTAAAACAAGATGAGACGTTTCAAGTGCGTATCGAAAACTTAAAGACATTAATCGATCAAAATTTTTATGCGAATGAAAATGATGAAGCGAAAAAGACGTATGGCCAAACTGTATTAGTCAGCTATAACGCAAAGCTCAATGAAACTGCCGCCGCAAAACCGGGCCGACCAGGTTTTGAAAATAAAGTTAAACTTGAATATTCCAATAACCCGGATAGCGATGGTCAAGGAGATACGGGATCTACGCCATGGGATAGTGTAGTCGCCTTTACGTTTAATTTATCAGGAACGAAGATTTCTTCCCAACAAGCAAATAGCCAATATCCACCTCTAGCCAATGCGCATTTCAAATTGTATCGGGATCAAGATTGTAAAAGCGAAATCGTCCTTAAAAAAGTAGTCAAAGATGATCAAACTTATTATGTCGTCGATCCAGATGCTGCAAGTGGTCAAGAATTGATTACACAAGCTGATGGGAAAGTCGCAATTCGCGGATTAGATGGTGGAACGTATTATTTAAAAGAAACGAAAGCACCAGAAGGTTTCCATGGTCCATTAACGCCAATTCAAATCGAAATTAAGCCGGTTTATACGACAAGTCGCAATGAATACGTTGCCGGTAGTGCAAGTGGAAACGATGTCTTGAAGGATTTGAGCGGAAAGGTTTCTTATCGAGAAAGCTATGATGGCCAAAGTCATAATGTTGAATTGACGATCGATGGCGATCAAATCGATGGCAATCTAGGCACCATTCTTTTTGATATCATTAACCGCCCAGGAAAAGAATTGCCGATGACTGGTGAAAACGGTGTTTGGTTTTATTTGATCAGCGGCAGTCTCGCTTGTGGATTAGGTGTTGCGATCGTTCTCGTTTCTAAATCTAGAAAACATTCTTCATGAAATATTTAAAACGAGTCTTGATTGTGCTATTAATTGGCGGCGGCTTGTTACTCACATTAGTGCCGACGATTTTGCCGCTAGTCTCGCGTCAGAAAAATGCGGATCAAATTCGGTCGATTCATCAAAAAAGTGAACAACTCGATTTGAGTTTGCGCGATCAACAAATTGCGAATGCTTTAGAGTGGAATGAAAAACTTGCCCAAAATACGCAAGGAATCAGTGGGATTGATGAGCGGGATGAAGAATATCAAAATCAATTGCGCTTCTTTGACGATGGCGTTATGGGCATTATTAGAATTCCCAATATCGATGTCGCTTTGCCGATTTATCATGGTTGCAGCGATGAAGTGCTTCAAACAGGGGCAGGTCATTTGCCTTCTTCTTCATTGCCAATCGGATCAGCGACAGGCAGAAGCGTCATTGCCGCGCATGGCGGAAGTGTTCATGCAGCTTTGTTTTCTAGACTCGATGAGCTACGCCAAGGGGATACGTTTGAAATCGTCAATCCTCAAGGAACGCTCTATTATCAAGTTGAATCGATGCAAGTTATCGAGCCGGATCAGATGGAAGTTTTGCGCATTGAAGAAGGCCGTGATTTAGTCACATTGATGACGTGTACGCCTTATGGAATTAATACCCATCGCCTTTTAGTAACGGGAAGCAGAATCAATCCGACAGCGCAAATTGTCGAACAATCGCAAAACCAGCCTTTAGAATTAAATCGCTGGCCATCGCTTAGACAAATCATTTTCAGCTTATGGCCATTTGGCTTAGGACTTGTTGTTGTGATCATCTTGATTGTTGCAATGCGCAAAAGAAAACAGAATAGACAACCTTTAAAACAAGATGTTTTTCAGTCAACTTTGGATCTGTCTAGTGGACGCGTTGATTTTGGGCAATATGCATCCAAAAGCGAGCCGATGAATTTATCGAGAAAAGAAAAACGGCTGTTAAAAAAGAGATATCGTTCGCGTTTTGAATAAGAAAATCCCGCTCAGCTTTTATAGATTGCTGAACGGGATTGTTTTTATTCATCTTTGTTGGAAAATTGATCGTATTGATGATGAGGATGAGATTTTTCGTGTTCGATTGTGCGTTCATAAACTGTCTTTAATCCTTTGAAGATCAAAGTTGGATCATAAACGTCAATCGCGTCGGTGTATTGGTAAATGACACGGCCTAAACCACCAGTCGCAATGACTTTAAAATCAGTTTTTGCTTCTTTACGGAATGCTTCAACTGTTTTTTCAAAACCGCCTAAAAATTGATAGAAGACACCAGCCTGCATGGCACTTTGTGTGTTTTTGGCCATAACAGAGCGCGGCTTCTTAATTTCGATTTCAGGAAGCTGAGCAGTTTGTGCCCAAAGTGCGTTGGCTCCAGTTTCGATGCCGACGCTGATCGCACCAGCTTTAAAGACGCCATGTTCATCGACGTAGTCATACGTTGTGGCAGTACCAAAATCGACGATGAGTAAAGGATAACCGTATTCTTTAACGGCGCCGACAACATCGGCAATACGGTCAGCACCAACTGAACGTGGGTTTTCTAATTGTACGCTTACGCCAGTTTTAACACCTGGTCCCATAACCAAAGGTTCAATTCCTAAAAATTTGATAATACCATTACGGAAGGAGTGCATAACTTTTGGAACAACGGAGCTGACGATGACGCCTTCGATATCTGAATTCTTTAAATTGGTGCTCCGTAAAAAGCTTTCGAGTAAAAATCCATATTCATCACTCGTACGGCGCATTTTCGTATTCATCCGGTAGTTACAAATCAATTGATCCCCATCGAATACCCCTAATGTAATGTTTGAGTTTCCAACATCTACGCAAAGTAACATATTAAGCGTGGCCTTTCTGTAGCTGCAGCATTGTTTTTAAAATGGTGCGACCGAGTTCTTCTTTATTTTGCATGCCAAGGTGCTGCGTGGAATCTTTTAATAATAAAGAAACGACATTTGTGTCGGTTCCAAATCCAGCACCTTCTGTATTTAAGTTATTAGCGACAAGTAAATCGCAGTTTTTCTTTTCGAGTTTTGTACGGGCGTTGTGATCGAGGTTTTCAGTTTCCATCGCAAAGCCGCATAAAATTTGACCTGGCTTTTTGTTTGCGCCAAGGCTTGCTAGAATATCTGGGTTTTTCACTAATTCAAACGTGATGGTGTCACGATCATTTTCTTTCTTCATTTTTTGATCGAACGTTTCTTTGAAGCGGAAATCCGCAACAGCCGCAGCCATGATCACAAAATCAGCGTCAGCACTTTCTTGCTTCATCGCCGCTTCCATTTGTCTAGCATCGACAACTGGAATGAGTTTGACACCTTGTGGTTTTTCTAAATGGACTGGACCTGAAACTAAGACAACGTCAGCGCCCATTTTCTGTGCGGCGCGTGCAATCGCATAGCCTTGTTTTCCGGTCGAGTGATTGGATAAAAAGCGCACCGGATCTAACGGTTCTACAGTAGGACCGGCGGAGATCACGACTTTCTTTTGTGCGAGCAAGTCTTGATCAGTATTTTGTTGATTCAAAATATCGATGATCGCTTGCTCGATTGTATTTAAATCTGCCAAGCGGCCTTTACCGGTATCTTGGCAGGCAAGTACGCCACTTTCAGGTTCGACAACTTGCCAACCGCGCAAGCGCAATGTGTTGAGATTGGCTTGGGTAGCAGGGTTTTCGTACATGTGAACATTCATTGCCGGAGCCACTAACATGGGCTTGTTGCAGGCAAGGATGGCACTTGATAATAAATCATCGGCAATGCCAGTAGCCGCTTTAGCCAAAATGTTGGCATCAGCAGGCGCAATGCAGAAAACATCTGCCCATTTTGCGAGTGCAATATGTGGAATCATCGCTTCATTTTCGCCATTAAATTCATCTGTATATACGTCATGATGACTTAAGGCAGCTAAAGTGAGCGGTGGAATAAATTTAGTTGCGTGTTGAGTTTCGATAACTTTTACGTTATAGCCTTGTTTGGATAAAGAACTGACTAGGGAACAAATTTTATAAGCGGCAATTGAGCCGGTGATCCCAATCAGGATATTGCGATTCTCCATAAGTTAAGCCTTTCATGTATTGAGCCAAAAGAGTCAAAATTATCGGCTTTTTGGACATCAGGATTATGTTGCGTTTTTTATTATACAAACCGATTTGAGAAATTCCAAAATAACACGCTAACTCTAATTATAAAATGATAAAAAAATCACAAATAAGATACATCCGATGAATTTGAACAAAATGAAAACGATTCGCATTTCTTTTAAATTGCCGATTTCAAGTTTGAACAAAGTTGGCATGATCGCTCCCACAAAGAAAATTATGTTACTTAAAGAGAAAACGATTGGAAATCGATGCAATCCGACCGCGTGCTGATACAATAAAAATATGAATGTACTTATTGTTTCAGATTCGTTTAAAGGTTGTATGACAAGCTATGAAGCGAATACACAAATTGAAAAAGGAATTTTACTAGCAGATCCAAGCATACAATGCGAAAAGTTTACGATCAGCGATGGCGGCGAAGGTATGGTCGAAGCGTTTCAACAAGTATTTCAAGCAGAACTTTTGCAGGCATATGCCAAAGATTTATATGGTAGACCAATCTTTGTGGATTGGGCTTATGATGCCACAACAAAAACGGCTTGTATTGAAGCGGCGAGCGTTTTAGGCTTGACGTTATATCCATTAGAAGAAAGACACGTTCTCGACTCCTCTAGTTATGGATTAGGCATTTTGATTAAACAAGTCCAAAAAATGCGTGAAGTTAAGCGATTAGTCATTGGTCTAGGCGGAACGGGATGCAACGATGGCGGAATGGGATTGGCTGCTTGTTTTGGTGCGATCTTTTATGACCGAAACCATCGGATTTTGCGCCCTTGCACGCGCAATTTAAAAAGAATCGCATTTATCGATAAGCGCAATTTCTATTTGAACCGTAATTGTCAGCTGATTGCCGCTTGTGATGTCACGAATTATTTATTGGGCACAGAAGGTGCAACTTATATTTTTGGGCGCCAAAAAGGATTGACGCCAACGAATATCATGGATGTCGAACTTGGAATGACGATTTTAAGAAATAAAATTGATCAAACATTCCATGTTGATATGAATGAATCACCAGGATCTGGTGCTGCAGGCGGCATTGGCGGCATGTTGATTGGCTTGTTTGGTGCGGCGATGCAAAATGGAATTGAGATTCTTTTAGAAGGTGGATTAAAAGAAAAAATTGCCCATGCACATTTGATTTTTACTGGCGAAGGCCAAAGTGATTCCCAATCTTCTTGCGGTAAAGTAGTATCGCAAATCGGTTTGATGGCTAAAGAATACGATAAACCCGTGATTGTTGTTTCAGGAGCGCTTGGGCGCGGATATGAAAGTCTTTATCAACAAGGAATCACCGCATTATTTTCGACTGCGGATCGGGCGATGAGCTTTCAATACGCCCTGCAGCAAGGAGAGAAAAACCTTTGCCAAGAAGCGTATAATCTCATGCGATTAATACGGACGATTCAAAGGAGTAATTTAGATGATTAATACGATATTCAAAAAAATACTTTCAATGACGCTGATCTTTTCAGTCTTCTTAGGCTTTGCGGGCTGTGCGAATACGCAAGAGGCCAACAAAGAATTAGAAATTAAAGAGATTAATATGGAAGTTCTCCAAAAGATGTTGGCGGATCAAGAAACATTTACTTTGATGATCGAACGCGACAATTGTCCGTTCTGTAATTCGATGAATACGTATTTACAAGAAACAAAAGCGGATCATAAAGGCAAATACAATGTGTATCGCTTAAATACCACAAATTATGAGTTATATCGGGAAGCAGAAGGGGATATGACGTTGATTTCTTCAAACGAAGAAGGAAAACAGTTTTTATCGATTTTCCCATATTTCTTATACACGCCAAGTATTTATAAAATTGAAGAAGGTGTTCCTGTTGATGTGGGGATTGGCTATGATGAAGCGAACTACACCATCTCGAATTGGGATGTTGAATCAACGATCGATTGGAACCAAGCTAGACCAATTGATGTTTGGACATATTTAGCGCAAGAGTAAGCGATTTTGTGCAAGAATCAATGAATTTGTACAAGGTGACTTGAACAATCGAATGAAATTGTTTACTGTAAGGGATATTGTAAGAAGGAGGAAAAAATGAAAATTAAAGAAAACGAACTTGAGAATAATGTATATTTTTGGCAAAAATTAGATACATTAATTCTTTCGGGTAAATTTGAGATTAGCCGCAAACAAGGGGAAGCAGCACTTGATTACCCGGGTTTAGTTTATCCGTTTGATTTTGGAACAATTAAAGACACAATTTCTGCTCCTTCTACCCCTTTATACTGTTTTCGTGGTTCATTAGAAAACATGCAGGCAACAGCAGTTGTGATTCAAGCCGATATTCTTGCCCGCGAAGTGATCACAAAAGTTTTAATTGGGTGCACGCCAGAAGAATGCAACATCATTTTGAAATTCATCAATGCGACTGAATTCCAAAAAGCGATTATGGTACGCCGCTCAAGTACTGTTCCACAATGGGCAGATACAGATCATTAAGATCCATACAGGGGATAGAAACGTTCCTTTAAAAAAGAGCTGAAGAGCTCTTTTTTTTTACAAAATAAGAATGAATTGCCATGTTTTCAAGCTACTTTGACCTTGATCGAATCAAGAAAAGATACAACATAATAGTGTAAACTAAATAATCTAATTTGTGTTTAAAATCTTATTTTATTCTAAGCTTTTTACGCCGAGTTTGATTGTTTGATAGAGATCATCTAAAATTAAACCATGAATGAAACAATTCTTAATACTCCATATGCATTAATTGAAGCACTTCAAAATGGATATACAGTGAAGTTTATCGACTTACATACACTCGTTCGTTTTGAAGATGATATTTACTATGTTACGGGGCACCATCATACATTACGGCTCGATGAACAAGGCTTTTTAGAACTTTATGGGCATTATCCCGGGTATATTTTGAAAAGTAGTGATGGAATAGATGAGAAAAAAGACGAAGAATATTACGCTTGGCGAAGGGAGAAACAATAATGGCAAAAAAAGCTTATCCCATTATTTATACAAAAACGACACGCGGTTCACTTTACCGCAACGGGTCTGTGAACCCAACTTTATATTTTGAAGTGATTCCTGATGAAGAACTTATGGCAAACGAACCACAATATGCACAGTATTTTGAGGATATGATGAAAAATGAAATTCCTCATGCGATCTGCAATAAATTTGTGGTGAGCTCGCCGCTCTATATCACAAATGACAAAATTCCATTTATCATGTTCAAAACCAATATTGATGAATATAGCTTACGTGAATTTTGCCGCGCAATTTTACAGGAAATCAGTTTCCATACAGGCAAACGTCATGACGGGATTTATGGTTTGACGAAAACAGTATTTGTTGAAATGGACAAAAAACCAACGATGTTTAGATCGATCATGATGTCTACACCGAGTGAAAAATTAACTCGTTCTCCAGAATTTGAAAAAATGAAAACTCCAATGAAGTTTGAAGGGGATCCGATGGATCAAGGCATCATGTTGCCATTTGCGATTTGGAAAGAAGAACAACGCCGTCTAAGAGCTCAAGAATTGGAAGACCAGTTCAATGAGGACGAAGAGGTAGTTACATGGTAGAAGATCAACGGGTGGAAAATGGATTTGATCCAAAAGCATTAAAAGAGACGATTGCTTCTGCAATTAAAACTTGCTTATTGTTGTTTTTTGTTCAGTTTATTGTGATGTACTTTGGTTCATCATTTATCGTATTTTTGCCAATAGACTATGCATCAGTCATGAGGATCACGACAATTTGGGAACTCGTGACTTCTGTTGTGGCAGCACTATGCGCAATTCTTTATGGCGCAAGAAAGTTCAATATCAAAGTCAGAAAACTGTTGGATGTCAAACAATTTTCTTGGAAATGGTTAGGCAAAGGCGTGGCGATGCATTATAGCATCAGCTTCTTGAGCGGCTTGATCATCGTTGTCTTGAATTTATTTTTGGCATTATTCTTTAATTCGAGCATTCCAGAAGTTGAAGTAACTAGCCCAAATGCCTTTTATCTCATCATGAATTTACTTTCAGTGGGCGTTGTTGCCGGAGTTAGCGAAGAAATCATTTTTAGAGGCATGATCTGCAATTCGCTTGCTCGCTACAATAAAGGTTTTGCGGTTGTTGTATCGGCTTTGATCTTCAGTATCATGCATATGAATTTAGACCAAGGTATTCCAGCTTTCTTTGTTGGAATTTGTTTTGGCTATATCTATTTGCGAAGTGGAAGCTTGTTGGTGACGATTTCACTTCATGTTTTGAATAACTTCTTTGCGGTGCTCATAACAGCAGTTGGCGATGGCGCAATGGCGACGATTCTATCTGTTTTATTAGTCGTCCTTGTCGTATGCGGATGTTACTTATGGTACAAAGAACGCAAAGAAGTGAGCGCAATGATTACGTTGTGTTCGCAAGCAACCAAAGAATGGGCAACGCTCTTCCGTAGCTGCTGGTTCTGGTTTGTAGCCGCTGCATTTGCGTTATTAGTTTTCTTATCGCTCTTTATCTCAATATTTACGATGATTTGATCGAAAGCGAATGTATTGAAATTTTATAACATCAGTTAAAATGATTGGTTCCCTTTTGGTAGACACTCGAAATAACTCAATCGAGATGTCGCTAAAAGGGAATTTTTTTGTCGATAGAAAAACAATGTCATTAAGTTAACGAACTTCTTGTTCACTAAGTAGTACTTGCTGAGCAAATCGAAAATTCTGACTTTTCGCAGCTTACAGAGT
>JAUMZN010000124.1 GCA_030528085.1 Erysipelotrichaceae bacterium
ACTAAGTAATGTTCGCAATAGAGAAATCTAGCGAGGAAGAAAGAAATTTTGGTTTTGAAAACTCAAAAACCGACTTTTGGGCATGACGAAAAGAGCGTTTTTAGACGCTTACACTAATAAGATTATTTATTATCCTTTGATTCTTTTGTCCGCTCGATTTGGTCGATCAGGTTGCGTCCTTTTTCGTATTCGATCCTCTAAATCTCTAGGTATTTTTTGGGAAAACAAAATTTCTCGGATTCTGTCTACGCAAAAACTAAAGTCGAGTTTATGAATATACTTCTTTTTCTTCTTTCGTTGCTCTAATGCATTTCGTATTCGAGAACACAGATTGTAGAGCGTTAACTTGGCGTAAATTTCAGAAAGGATTTTTTCCATCTTTCTAGAATGGATGGTATCCAAATCCATAAGATGTTTAATCGCATCAAATGAGATTTCTTCTTGCCATCTGAGTCGATAGATTTCCTGGATCGACTTTGTATCAAACTCATCTGGAGACAGATTTGTGGCAACAGTGATATAGGATTCTTTTCCTTCACTTACCGCTTTATAACGGATGACCCTCATGTTTAATGGTAATTCCTTTATTTCCTTCGTGAATTCCGGATGCTTTTTATAGCTGGAGATGTATTTATAGGTATCCCAGTGCTGTTTTACATACGAATTATTCTTAGAAGTTAGTGTTACATCAAACGGAATATCATATTCCTCCAAATTTGGTGTAGGATAATACTTGAGGATACTCGTTGACGATTCTTTGTTTTTAATGCGAATAACAAAGGGTACGTTATTTTGATTAAACTTATAAAACGTCATTAACGATTCATATCCTCTGTCTGCGATGAAAATAGAATGGTCACTCGCAGACTTCATTAGCTCAAGTAAGGCGGCATCTTCGTTTTTCTGGGATCCAGGTTGAATTACGACGTCGACAAACACTTTGTTGAGGACGTCATAAGCAGCGTTGAGGTGAACAAAATGATGGTGACCGCCTTTTTTTGATCTTCCATTAGTCAGTTGAGGATGCTCTTGATCCGCTAAAACATTGATTTCACTGCCATCAACGGCAATAAGACGATAACCATGAAATAGGTTTGTATCATCTTTACAAGTTAAAGAATTAAACAATTGAAAATGTTTTTTGTAGAAATGAGAGGTTACTTTATCCCTTGCTTGTGAAATTGCAGAGGGACTAATGGATTGATTTGGGATATCTGGAATATTCGGAATAAATCTTTGTAAAGACTGATTTGTCAAACGATACGGCATTTTTAAAACACTAGCTTTCGACAAAATACGAGATCTAGAGAAATCAGAATCTGGGTTGTTCAGGTAATCTTGACGAGCTGCAACACGTGAAAAAGCGGTATGAAAATCGCGATGGTATTTTTTGATGATTGATTTAGGTGAGGACATAAGAAACTCCTTTTTTCGCTATTACTCACCTAATGGGCTGCGTAGCAGCCGCGCGTTTGGGGCAAATTGTCAATACCTAAATCGCAAAAAAATAAATTTATTGAACACAAAAAGGTCCCCATAAATCGAAAAGATTTTTTTCGATCTATAGAGACCTAAATACCAAAAAGCTTAACTTAATGACATTG
>JAUMZN010000050.1 GCA_030528085.1 Erysipelotrichaceae bacterium
TTCACACTTAAACAACACAAACAAGCATTTCACTTCGCTAACTTAATGACATTGAGAATGATAGAATGAAAACGATTTCCTTTTTTGCATGAGTGAGTGGATTTTCTCATTTGTCGGCCTTGTTTTTCAAAAAGACAAGCCAGTGGTCCGTTTGAAAATCGTGAACTTGTGACAAAATGCGATTGCATTACTTGACTCTATTAATGCACCACATAATTTATGCGAAATTGGTAAGGAAAGAATACGACGAGCAGGTAAAAAAACTAAAGAAGAATGTCGATTAACTGCGAACGATTTAGATGTTGGGTTTCGCGTTTTTAAATTAGATAGTTCTAATATGAATGATGTTTACTATAGTGCATTAGAGTATAAACAAGAGCAACTTTCTCTATTTGAATCCAATGTTAAGTCTGATCGAACTGATTTAGATCTTCTTTTTGGTTGTCTTCTTGAATGGGGACTTCCGTTATCGTTGCCATATGGTTCAGAGCAGATTGAAGGATGCACTGTTCATAATTATAACGATGGTGACCTTATTGCCTGCTTTGATGAGAAAGTTCCGGTTAGTGTGATTAAGAAGATAGCTCAGAAGCAACCTCTTCGTGCAGTGTTTCGTGACAGTAGTTTTTCTGATAGTCCTTCTAAGATTAATGTGGAAGAAATCTTTAAACTATTGGCTCCGGACACAAGAGTAAAAGTTATTTAAGGAGGTACAGCTTTGAAACTACAATTTAAGCATCAGAAATTCCAAGCAGATGCTGCAAAAGCAGTAGTTGATGTGTTTGCTGGTCAACCTTATTTAACTTCTTCTTATATGATTGATAGAGGTTTAGGTCTTCAACAGCAGTCAGCATATGAAGATGAGGATTTCACAGGTTGGAGTAACCCAAAAATTGTACCTGCATTAAGCGATAGATTGATTTTAGAACATATAAATACAATACAGCGAACGAATCAAATTAAACCTTCAACTGCGTTGGCAGGAAAATATAATCTAACAATCGAAATGGAAACAGGTGTAGGTAAGACATATACATACATTAAGACTATGTATGAACTGAACAAACACTATGGTTGGAGTAAGTTTATTGTTGTTGTACCAAGTATTGCGATTCGTGAAGGTGTGTATAAGTCTTTTCAGGTGACGCAGGATCACTTTGCGGAGGAATATGGCAAGAAGATTCGTTTCTTTGTTTATAACTCAGCGCGGCTCACTGAAATAGACCGTTTTGCATCAGATAATTCGATTAATGTGATGATTATTAATGTTCAAGCATTTAATAAAGATGTAAAAGACAAAGAAAAGAATAACAAAGCTAAATCTGATAAAAGTATTCCTATTCTTTTTAGGAAGATGGATACTTTCCGTTCTCGTCGCCCGATTGATATTATCGCAAAAACAAATCCTATCGTAATTATTGATGAACCGCAGTCTGTAGAAGGAAAACAGACTAAGGAAAATTTGAAGATTTTTAATCCGCTGATGACCCTTCGTTATTCTGCAACGCATAAGTCTGACAGCATCTACAACATGGTATATCGCTTGGATGCAATGGAAGCATATAATAAGCGTCTTGTTAAAAAAATTGCAGTAAAGGGTATTACTGAGTCAGGCAGTTCAGCAACTGAAAGTTATGTTTATTTGGAAAGCATTAACTTATCAAAGTCTGCGCCAACAGCAACGATTCAATTCGATCAAAAAGGTGCAACAAGTATTAGAAAGATCACTCGCACTGTTTCAGAAAGTTATAACTTATACGATAATTCTAATCAAATGGAAGAATATAAGGATGGATTTATTGTATCAAGAATTGATGGACGCGATGATTCTGTAGAATTTATCAATGGAATCAAACTTTATGCAGGGGATGTAATTGGTAAGGTGTCAGAAGATCAACTTCGCCGTATTCAAATTAGAGAAACAATTCTTTCACATATTCAAAGAGAAAGAGAATTGTTTTATAAAGGGATTAAAGTCCTATCGCTATTTTTTATCGATGAAGTTGCTAAGTATAAGCAGTATGATGCAACTGGTCAGCCAATGAATGGTATTTATGCTGAGATGTTCGAAGAAGAATATAACGATATCATTAGCAACCTTCAAATAAAAAATGGTGAAGATGACTATATGAATTATCTTTCTGCGATCCCTGCAGATAAAACGCATTCTGGATATTTCTCAATTGATAAAAAAGGGAAAATGATCGACAGTAAAGCAACTGAAAAACGAGAGAATTCGAAAGAGAAGATGTCGAATGATGTCGATGCATACGACCTTATTATGAAAAATAAAGAACTTCTCTTAGATAGAGATCCCAAAAAGTCGCCAGTACGCTTTATTTTCTCACACTCTGCACTTCGTGAAGGATGGGACAACCCGAATGTATTCCAGATCTGCACATTAAAACAGAGTAGTAGTGAAGTACGTAAACGTCAGGAAGTTGGGCGTGGACTTCGTCTTTGTGTAAATCAAGATGGAGAACGAATGGATGCCAGCATACTGGGCAATGATGTTCATAATGTGAATGTATTAACTGTTATCGCTAGTGAAAGTTATGACAGTTTTGCTAAAGGCCTTCAAAATGAGATTGCTGAAGCAGTTTCCGATAGACCAAGGGCAATTACTGCAGAATTGTTCATCGGTAAAGTGATTAAAGATGATAAAGGTAATGAGCAGATTATCGATGGAGATACAGGTAGAGCGATTTATTTTGATCTCGTTTTCAATCATTATATCGATAAAAAAGGTATTCTTACTGATAAATACTATGAGGACAAGGCAAATGGTGAATTAGTAATCAGTGAAGAGGTAGCTGATTCTGCTGCTTCAGTAATTGAGATTATTGATTCGATCTATGATTCTCGAACGATTCAATTTGAAAATGCTCGTAGCAACAATGTTGAGCTTGAGGTGGATGAAAGCAAATTGGCAATGCCCGAGTTCAAAGCATTATGGTCTAAGATCAATTCTAAATCGATCTATGTTGTTGATTTTGATGCTGATGAATTGGTAAGAAAATCCATAGATTCATTAGATAGAAAGTTACGGGTCTCAAAAATATATATTAAGGTTGAAACTGGAACGATTGAACAGATTAAATCCAAAGAGGAACTTCAAGATGGTTCGTCTTTTGTAAAAGAAGAATCTGCAAGTTATGGAGACATAGTCGGAGCAAATTCTAATGTTAAATATGATTTAATTGGAAAAATTGTTGAAGGAACTGGTCTAACCAGAAAAGATGTTACAAGAATTCTGCAGGGAATTCAGCCTGAAACATTTGAACAGTTTAAAAATAATCCAGAAGAATTTATCCTTAAAGCTTCTGCGCTTATCAATGATGAAAAGGCAACTGCAATCATACAACATATTACATATGATGTTTTAGATGATAAGTATGGCACTGATATATTTACTGATCCGACAATTAAAGGTCGTTTAGGCGAAAATGCAATGAAAGCTAAAAAGCATTTGTACGATCACATTGTTTATGATTCAAAAAATGAACGTGATTTTGCGACAGAGTTAGATGTAAATAAAAATGTTGCTGTATATGTAAAGTTACCAAATGGATTCTATATTTCAACTCCAGTAGGACATTACAATCCTGACTGGGCAATTGCATTCTATGAAGGCACTGTTAAGCATATTTACTTTGTTGCTGAAACAAAGGGCTCAATGAATTCAATGCAACTTCGCTTAATCGAAGAGTCTAAGATTCACTGCGCAAGAGAACACTTTAAAGCGATCAGCAATGGCGAAGTTGTCTACGATGTTGTTGATAGCTACAAAGCGTTACTTGATATAGTGACGAAATGATAGGTTAAAGAGCATAGAAAGGGAAGCTGCTATGACATTAGAAAATAAACTCGGCATTACTGATTCTGTAGAATTAGCAAATGCAGAAGAAAAAATCAGTAAAAAAAGAGCAATAGAACTTTTTGAGAGTGGCTATTTGAATGGACTTGTGCCTGGAACTTTTGAATCGCTTGCTAAAATCCATAAATACTTATTTGATTCGATCTATGATTTTGCTGGTCAAATAAGAACTGTCAATCTTGCTAAAGGGAATTTTCGCTTTGCTCCAGTTATGTATTTAGAAGCAGCCCTTGAAAATATCGAAAAAATGCCACAATCAACATATGAAGAAATTATAGAAAAATATGTAGAAATGAATGTTGCCCACCCTTTCCGTGAAGGAAATGGTAGAAGCACTCGGATTTGGCTAGATTTGATTTTGAAAAAAGAATTAGGCAAAGTTGTCGATTGGAGCCTTGTAGATAAAGAGGATTATCTTTTGGCAATGGAACGCAGTCCGATTAAAGATATTGAAATTAAGTATGTTCTCAAACAGGCGCTGACTGATCAAATAGATGATCGTGAAGTATACATGAAAGGGATCGATCATAGTTACTATTACGAAGGTTATTCTACATTTAAACTAACAAGCTTGTAGTTAAAAATTATATTGATGGCAGAAAATAAGTCTAAAGACGATCGTTGCAAGTCGTTCTCTAAAGTAAATGAAAAGGAGAACCAGCTGTTGTGAATACTGATGTAAGATGCACTGATTGAGGCAATGCAAATAGCGCCAATATTGCTGCATCTTTTTAAAGGGCGTTCTAAAATTTATTAAGTTTTAGATAACCGTGAGCTTTAAACTTTTATGAGGTTTTGTTCAACCTCAAACATTTTACAGCGAAGAATTTCTGTTGATTTTCTTCGCTGTTTTTAGTTTTAGTTTCTTTCTACTGGTTCCAAATTGTACGGAACCTTATTGAGAACATAGAGTACTCGATTTCTAAATCGTCTCCAGTTCGTATACCCGTTCGCATTGTTTTTGACCATCTTTACAATCTTATTTCGATTTTCAATGGTTGAACTATTTGGGCGGTAATCTTTTCTTCGTACTATGCCATATTGATTACTCACTTTGTAATCACCCTTGATAAAGGGGACAACTAAAGAATTGCCTAGTTAATGTTTTGCCGAATAAATTCATCGATCGTATGAATTATCGTGATTGTGTTGCCTTACTTATTTCGTTTAATAGATAATTAGAAACACAAAGAGGCGTCATGCCCTACAAGGATTGTGTTACAAACTTAGAAGCGGAGAAGAATATATGATCTTTTAGGGAACGAAACAAACAATGGAACGATATGTTATTCCTCAAATTAAAGAGATTCAAGATTTAAAACAGAAAGAAAGGGCAACTGATATTTTTGATGCTGAACATGGCGATTGAATGTTGGAATGGGGTGCAAAAGTATTCTATTTCGAACGTCGCAAATGTCTTCAAGTTTGCCATTTCGCCAGCAAGATCACGTTTGTTTTTCTAGATTTTAAAAAGAAGGAGATTCCTGTTTTATATGCTTTAATCGCAAGACGATTTCGACGATGAATTATTTTCAATCTATTTGTATCGAATTGAGTGGTTATCTTTATAGTTGCATCAAAGATGCACCTTACAAAGATATGATTGCGATCAATAAAGTGATCAATGAAGATCATCCTATATCAGAGAAGATCAATGGAAAAATAGATTATTATTTTCCAATTGCACGATTTGAAGATTTATTAAAGGAATATTATGCCGATGCAACGTTGTGATTCATTTCCATTCTATTTTAGGACACAAAATAATGAGGTCATCGGGAAAGACTACCTCGTGAACTGTGACTGGATTCTTGAAATAAAAGTATAGATTTGAATTGAATAATTGGAATGTTAAATCTTCATGTTCTAAATAAGGAGGGGCTATGCCTTTTGAAATTGTACATAGTGATTTGAATGATCTGCAGGTTAATGCAGTTGTTCGATTAATGGATTCTTCTGAATTTGGTTTAGGTGCTGAACAGGATGGGCATATCAAAGTTGAGTCTGAGCTATTTGATTCTAGAGATCAAAATGGTTGTAGTCTGTTTGATAACGTAGTGATTGTTCCGATATGTAATCAAGAGGCAAAGTATGTCATTTATATAAAAAGATCAATTTTGCTAGATGATCATGATGATGATCAGACTTTAGCTTCTTGTTATCGAAAGGTTTTGGAATTGGCTGATGCATATCATTGTGAGTCGATTGCTTTACCTTTGCTTGATTTAAAACGAGATGGATGGACAAAAGAACTTGCTTTACAAGTAGCAAGTCAGGAAATTCGGACTTTTCTTTTTGATCATGAAATGCAGGTTTATCTTGTTGTTTCTAAAAAAGAAGATTTTATGTTGTCTCAAAACTTATATGAATCTGTTTTACGGTATATTGATGAAAACTATAATTCGAAAATCTTTGATGATGTAGTGGATTCGGAAAGTGTGGATGGCGCACTTTTTCAATTAAGAAAGATTGAACCACTTCGAAATGATCAAATTCGTAAAAATGAGATTTTTATCGAAAAAGGTGGAACTTTTGGTTTACCAACTGAACTTGATGCGCCTGCAGAATATTTAGAACTCGGAGAATTGTTACAAGATTTAGATGCTGGTTTTTCTGAGACTCTTTTAAAGCTGATTGACCGGACGGGGAAAAAGGATTCGGAAATTTATAAAAAGGCGAATGTGGATCGTAAGTTATTTTCGAAAATCCGGAATCATTTAGATTATCAGCCTTCTAAACGAACGGCGCTTGCTTTTGCGTTTGCTTTAGAATTGGATTTGGAAGAAACGGAAGATTTTATTGGCAGAGCAGGGTATCGACTTTCCCACAGCAATAAGTTTGATGTCATTATTGAATATTTTTTGGTCAACAAAAACTACAATGTGTTTGAATTGAACGAAGTTTTGTTTGCGTTTGATCAACCTTTAATTGGTGCTTAAAATGTCGCTTTTGAAGCGACCATTGATCCTCTTGTTTTTCTTATCATGGAATCACGATAAGAAACAGGAGGATTTTTACATGATTGAAGTTGTATTTATTTTAGATCGAAGTGGTTCGATGGCAGGATTAGAACTGGATACGATTGGTGGTTTTAACTCGATGTTAGAAAAACAACGCAAAGAACCAGGGGATGCTTATGTATCGACAATTTTGTTTGATGATACATCAGAAGTGATTCAC
Organism: Erysipelotrichaceae bacterium; assembly: GCA_030528085.1. GTDB lineage: Bacteria > Bacillota_I > Bacilli_A > Erysipelotrichales > Erysipelotrichaceae > Allobaculum. The sequence continues at coordinate 7,058 of JAUMZN010000050.1, forward strand.
GACAGACTTCCGATTCATGAAGTACCAAAACTAACGGAAAAAGAATATCACGTGAGAAGTTGTACTGCACTGTTAGATGCAGTCGGTGGTGCGATTTGTCATATTGCGAATATTCATAAGTATGCCCGTCAAGAGGATATCCCAGAAAGAACGTTATTTATCATCACGACAGATGGAATGGAAAATGCATCTCATCGATATACGTACAAAATGATTCGCCAAATGATTCAAGAACAAAAAGAAAAGGGTTGGGAGTTTATTTTCTTAGGTGCCAATATTGATGCGGCGCAAGAAGCAGAGCGCTTTGGAATCGATGAATCCATGGCAGCTAATTATCATTGCGATGAAGATGGAATGGCTTTGAATTATGAAGTGATTCATGAAGCACTCTGTAAAGTTCGAAAAAACAATCTGCCCTTGACTGCAGATTGGAAAAAGAAAATCGATGACGATTATCAAAATCGAGAAAGTGATAGATAAGAGGGCAGTCTAATGGCAAAACAACCGAAAATGATTACGTGTAAAAATTGCGGAAAAGAAATCCCTGAAAATTTAAAACTTTGCCCATCATGTGGGGCAAAAAACAAGAAGCCATTTTTTAAGCAATGGTGGTTTTGGCTCATCGTTGTAGTACTTGTACTTGGAGTTGCAGGTGGTTCGCAATCCAATTCATCAACGGATCAATCATCTTCTTCGATCACTTCGCAAAGTGAAATCAATATGGATTCAAGTTCAAACCAAGAAAGTACAGCTTTCAGTTCTGATGCTAACTTATCTAGTAAGGAAAATGACGATTCTATAAATGAGTCTGTTCCAACTGAATATCGATCCGCTTTAAAAAAGGCGAAGACGTATAGCGATATGATGCATATGTCTAAAGCCAAAATCCATAATCAGCTTGTATCTGAATATGGTGAAAAGTTTTCTTTAGAAGCAGCGGATTATGCAATGGCTCATTTGAAAGTGGATTGGAATCAAAATGCATTAGAAAAAGCAAAGACTTATTCAAAGACGATGAATATGTCACAAGCAGCCATCTTGGATCAATTGACTTCAGAATATGGAGAGCAGTTTATCCAAGAAGAAGCGCAATATGCGATGGACCATTTAGAAGCAGATTGGAATCAAAATGCTTTAGAAAGTGCGAAAGTCTATCAAGATACGATGAATATGTCTCCAGCGGCTATCTATGATCAGCTCGTTTCTGACTATGGTGGAAAATTCACGCCTGAACAAGCCCAATATGCGATCGACCATTTAAATTAAAAAGTTTGAATGTGAATAAACATCAATTTTGTGCATGAAAAGATGATTGTGATCCGGATCATCCTCTAGACGTTTAAAGTGTATTCTTTAATTGGATAAGGATTGATCGTATTGTTGATGATTTGTCATGGTTTTCGATCGGTTTTATACTAGATATAATCGATTTGATCGACAATATATCGAAATCTAACTAGAGGAGGAGAACACATGATCCTTTATTTTTCGGGAACAGGAAATAGTGAATACGTCGCCCATCGCATCGCAAACGCACTTTGCGATCAAGAGATGAATCTTTTTGAAAAAATTAAAGATCATGATTATACAGAATTGAAATCTCAATCACCTTGGATCATTGTTGCTCCTACATATGCTTGGCAAATTCCCCATATTTTAGAAGAGTGGCTAGAACATACGAAGTTATCAGGAAATAAGGATATTTATTTTGTGATGACTTGTGGAGATGGAATCGGGAATGCCGAAAAGTATTTAATCCACCTTTGTTCAACAATAGGGATGAATTATCGGGGATGTTATGAAGTTGTGATGCCGGAAAACTATATTGCGATGTTTAAAACGCCGACAAGACAAGAAGCAATTTTGATGATCGAAAAGGCAGAACCGGTCATTGATCAAGCAATTGAATATTTACGCGCACATAAAGACTTTCCAAAATGTCAGCCATCGATTGTGGAACGATTGGGTAGTGGACTTGTCAATCATTTGTTCTATTCTCTTTTTGTCCATGATAAAAAATTTTATGTCACTGATGCTTGTATTTCTTGTGGACTATGCGAAAAAGTTTGTCCGCTTCAAAACATCAAATTCGTGAATGGCAAACCGCTTTGGCATCAGAATTGTACGCATTGTATGGCTTGCATTTCTCGTTGTCCAAAAGAAGCAATTGAGTATGGCAAACATAGTCACGGATTACCACGTTATACTTGCCCGAAATCATCAAAATCCTGAGGCGATTTGCTTCAGGATTTTCAATATAGGATGGTTTAGTTAAACAAAATTGATAAGTAGATCAAACTGTGCGGGACCTTAATCTAGGAAAAAGCGGCTTACAGATTCTTTCAATTCATCACTGAAATCATCTAAATCTGCCATTGTGATTGCACCTTCATTGATCAGTGAAACGATGTTAAAGATGCAGTTAGAACGTTTCATGATAAGTTGCACTCCAGTATCATTTTTATCTCTGCGAATTCGTTTTTCCAGAGCCCAAAATTTATGTGCAGGAGTTTCCTGACTACTTAATAGCTCTATATATTCTTTGTTCAATTTATCCATATAAGCCTCTTGCCAACCAGGGAGCTTTTCTCTAAACAGAGTCCAATCCTTTTTAGTAAAACCATAATTTGTCACATGTAGTTCCTCCAACAATTGTTCAAGCCGTTTAAAGCATATGCAGTTCTTTTTCAAAATAGGTATATTCATTCTTTCAGTCAAGGTGCAACAGAATCTTCTGTTTTTGTCTTTGATCCAAGAAACTGACTTGAATGGATATCGCTTACGGTATGTCAGAAAGCAGAGAAAAAAACAGAGGAATATAAAAGGTTCTAAGTAAAACTGCGTGGGATTTGTCTTTTGGATTGTTATCCAATCTGTTTTGTTTAGATATTTTTCTCATTTTGTCTATATATATGGGCAAAAACTACATTTTATTTTTCACAAAAGAAAAGTTGGAAATTAGAAATCAATATATTTTAGGGTTAGTTGAATTCAAGTGAATCAATTGCTGATTATTGGTTTGATGAGCGCATTTTTGTTGCTAATAATAATGCGGCAATAAGAGATAAGATGCCCCCAAACATAAAGGGTGCAAAGACACCAATTTTATCCCATAAAAAACCGGCGATTACACTAGCTGGCAATAAAGCAATTCCGACAAGTGTGGAGTGAAGGCCAAGCATTGTTCCTTTTAACTTTGCAGGTGCAATTTCAGCAATGAAGGCCCGTTCTGCACCAGCTGTCATTGCGGTATAAATTCCGTAGACGACAAAGATTAAAACCATCATCGATTTGGATGTGCAAAACGCAAATCCAAAATAAACGAGGGAAAAAGTGAGATAACCGCCAACAAGCAATTGTTTTCGACCGATTTTATCCGACAGTTTTCCACATGGAATGGCCAATAATGAAGCAGTTAGATTGTAAATAAAATAAAGCAAAATCGTCGTACTGCTATCAAAACCGAGATCTGATGCGCGGAGCAATAAGAAACTATTCGAGGAATTGCCTAGCGTAAATAAAAATGTAATGACGAGATAGAGTTTTAAGCGATTGTCGAGTTGGGAAATGTTTTTCCAAAAATATTCTCTTTGCATCGGTTCGCGTTTTTCTTTTTTCTCATGAACGAATAAAAAGAGAAATAAGGCGATCACAATGGGGATGATCGAAATCGCAAAGATCATTTTATAGCTTTCAGGATTAGATCCGATTTTTTTAAGGAGCACAAACGATAGCAAAATCCCAATCGCAGATCCAGCCATGTCGAGCATTTTATGGATGCCAAATGATTTTCCCATGTTGTTTTGATCGGCACTTTCAGAAACCATCACATCACGAGGTGCCGTACGAATGCCTTTACCAAAGCGGTCGATCACGCGTGCACTTAAAATGCCATTCCAAGAAGTCGCAAAGATTAGGGCAATTTTATACAACAATCCAGTCGCATAACCCGAGAATGCGATTGCTTTTTTATGTTGGAAGCGATCACTAATATAGCCACTAAATACTTTCAACAAACTTGCGATACTTTCAGCAATTCCTTCAATCAATCCGACCAAAACGGGGGTTGCCCCAAAGGCAGCAGTAAGATAAAGCGGAATTAATGGATAAACCATCTCGCTAGAAATGTCCGCAAAACAACTAATGAGACCCAATAAGATGATGTTGCGCGTTCCTTTAGACATGAGTTTTTTTCGACTATTCATTTTCTCTTCCACGATCAGCATCTCCAATTCGTTCTTTGACCTGTTTAAAGCCATTACGCGCTTCTTGTTTGGATCGTACATATAATTTGTCTAAGATCTCGCAAAATATATCGCATTCTTCAGGGGATAAATCTTCTAAAAGCCAATCATAGAAAGTGGCTTCAATGTATTCTTTGGAGTTTTTTAAATGATCTGATTTTGGTGTAGCAAAAAGTAGTTGACTGCGCCGATCAGTTGGATGCGTTTTACGCACTAAATAACCTTTTGCCTCTAAAGCGGCTGCACGTCTAGCGGCGGCGCCTTTATCGATTTTTAATTGTTCACGAATTTGGGATTGGGTGAGTCCGGGATGATGGCGTAATAGATGAATAAAGTCAAATTCAGCAGTGCCAATGCCATCCTCTTTCATCGTCTGTAGTGTGAACTTGTTTACTTCACGAGCTATTTTTGTGATGTATCTTTTGGTGCGATCC
>JAUMZN010000051.1 GCA_030528085.1 Erysipelotrichaceae bacterium
TATAATATGAACGACGTTGAGGAGGAGAAATCATGAATCATACAAAAGGAATGTTAATCACATTTGAAGGAAACGATGGCGCTGGAAAAACAACAGCTTTAGAGTCCGTCGCTGCCCATTTAAAAGAAAAAGGATATCCCGTCGTGGTTTCTCGCGAGCCTGGCGGATCTGTTTTAGCAGAAAAAATTCGAGAATTAATTTTGGATGTTCATAATGAAATGGATGCGAAAACAGAAGCTTATCTTTATGCAGCAAGCCGCCGAGAACATTTAGTTAAAACGATTTTGCCGGCGATGAATGAGGGAAAATTGATTCTTTGCGATCGCTATTTAGATTCCTCTTTAGCTTATCAAGGCCATGGCCGTCAGTTAGGACCAAAAGAAATTGAACAATTGAACGATTTTGGTTTAGAAGGATTCCGTCCAGATTACACCTTATTCTTTTCTTTAGATTTAGAAACAGAAAAAGAGCGCATGGTGATGCGGGGTGATATGAATCGCCTCGATTTAGAATCTCAAGAATTCCATCAGCGAGTTCGTGATGGATTTACCCTTTTGTGCCAACAAGAACCAGAACGAATTCGCATCATCGATGCTTCCCAAACAAAAGAAGAAGTCGCAAAAGCAACCCTTGAACTAGTCGAAGAGCTTTGGAAAGGGCGATCACATGATTGATAAAAATAGACTGAAAGAAGAACAGCCTGTCGCTTGGCAAACGTTATCGCATGCCCTCAAAACCCAAAAACTCTCCCATGCATATTTGTTTTATGGACCTCATAATCCAATCAAAAGTCAAATGGCTCTATTGCTTGCGCAATCGCGGGTTTGTCCAAATTGTGATGAAGATGGTTTTGCTTGCCAAGAATGTGCAGCCTGCAAACAAATCGCTCACGAACAAAATCCCGATTTCTATTGGTTACGCCCTAATGGGTTATATAGTGGAAAACCATTAACCCGCAAACAAATTGAGGCGAAGTGGAAACAAAGAGAAGAAGAGAGCGAACCTGTCGTTTCGCTTGCGCAATTGAAAAGCTGGAGTATCGGCAAGCAAGATATTTTAAATATTCAACAAGCGTTTCAAACGCATGCGATTGGGTATGTTAACCAACAGACGTATATCATTGAACAATACGATAAAGCCAATGCCTTTGCCTCGAACTCGCTATTAAAGTTTTTAGAAGAACCGCGAGAAAATTTGATGGGAATTTTAATCGTGGACGAATTATCGAATGTTTTGCCAACGATCGTTTCGCGTTGTCAGCTCATTCCTTTTCGCATGGCAAGTATGGAATCGCGCAAAGATGAATTGCGAGCATTGATCGAAGATGAAGATTTGATCTCCGTCTTTGCGTATAGCGGCTACGATATCTTGGCGGCACAAAAATTAATGGAAGGGGAAGCCGCATTTGAGATTTTGGATGCGAGCGCCAAATATTGGAAAGAGCGCGCCAAACATATTGGCATCTATCATTTACAAACAGAAGTCTTTTCCAAAAGCGGGCAATTATCGCGAATGGGTGTTGAGTTTTTCTTCCATTGCTTGTTGTATCATCTCGAAGTCGAAAACAAACTCGATTTGATGCATTTAGATTTACGAATGATTTTATTAGAAGGGCTGGATGCTTGTCGTTATCCATTAGATCCTGCTTTATTATTAGATCGCGTCTGCATGCAGATTCGCAAACGGACGCTGCAAGGATAAAGACAAACTTGCATCTTTAAAGGTTTTGAGTATCTTATTCAAAGCCTTTTTTTGCGTTTATTGCGCATTTTAAAGGGAGAAGGCGTTGATTTTTAGAAGGATTTGATACAATCAAAGCCGATACATTTGCTTGAATATCAATCAAAGAAAAAAGAAACAAGCAGATTGAAATCATATTTTTTATAATAAATAAGAAAGCTCGCCATCTATGGCAAAGAAAACAATAACAGAATGAATCATGACCCAAGAAATGAAGAAATTCTGTTTCGATATAGTAGGAGGATTATCATGTCTAAACCTCAACCGGTAAAACAAAAGCCAGAAAATACAAAACCTTTTCCTTATATGGTTTACATCCAGTTTGAAGGCTCGAAAAAAGCTTATTCATTTGGATGCTTTGAAGAATACAAAACTGGTGATGCGATTGTTGTGGAGACTGTTCGTGGCCAAGAAATTGGTACGGTTTATGTTCCATCCTTACCTTTTGATGAAACAAAAGTAAAAGGAGAAATCAAACCTGTATTGCGCAAAGCAACAGAAAAAGATTTAAAACGGAAAGAAGAAAACAATCAGAAAACAATTGAAGCGATGGAGATCTGCCAAGAAACGATCAACCGCCTGCAATTGGATATGCATCTGATTTCATGTGAATATACGCTCGATCGTTCCAAAATCATCTTTACGTATGTCAGTGATGATCGCGTCGATTTTCGCGGCTTATTAAAAGAGTTATCCAACTTGCTGCAAGGACGGATTGAACTTCGCCAAGTGGGACCACGCAATAAAGCAAAATTAGTCGGTGGGATTGGCATTTGTGGAATGGAATGTTGCTGCAGCCGCTTTTTAACCGACTTCGATACTGTTTCGATCAATATGGCCAAAAACCAATTGCTCGCATTGAATATTTCAAAACTATCCGGACAGTGCGGAAAATTAAAATGTTGCCTGCGTTTTGAAAATGATGACTATACAGTTTTGCGAAAAGACTTGCCAAAACTGAATTCGCAAATCGAATTTAACGGCAAGCACTATCGCATTAGTTCGATGAACGTCCTGCAAAAACAAGCAAAACTCGAAAATAGAGAAGAAACGTTGTTCGTTTCTTTTGATGAATTATTCCCAGATCGAAAGGATATCCATGAACCGACAGAAGAGCTTCCAGAATGAGCAAGGCGCAGCGCTCTATCTAGTACCCACACCGATTGGTAATCGCAATGAAGTGTCCAAACGGGTTTTGGATACCTTAAATCTTGTTGATGTGATCGCCTGCGAGGATACGCGCAATTCTGGCCAGTTATTAAAAACACTTGAAATTCATAAACCGCTGATCGCGCATCATGAATATAACACCCAACAAAGTATTCCCGGTATTTTGAAATTGCTCGATCAAGGCAAAAAAGTCGCAATCATTTCTGATGCCGGCTATCCGCTCATTTCGGATCCAGGAAGCGGATTAGTCCAAGCGGTAATCGAACAAGATATTCCGGTTATTTCTTTATCAGGACCGAATGCGGCGCTCAATGCGTTAGTAGCTTCTGGGTTATCGACGCAACATTATTTGTATTATGGATTTTTAGATGCAAAATCGACTAAACGCAAAAAAGAGCTGTTTGCGCTCAAAGATTTTCCTTACACGATGATCTTCTATGAAGCTCCACATCGCATTGAAGCAACATTAAGTGATGTGCTTGAAGTATTGGGCAATCGTAAAATCGTTTTAGCTAGAGAGTTAACGAAAATCCATGAAGAATATATTCGCGGAACTGTCCAAGAAGTACTTGAAATTTGTGGTGAACTCAAAGGGGAAATGGTTGTTGTGATTGAAGGCAACACAACAAGCGAAACCCAAAGTTTAGAAGAAATTGTCGCAAAAGCACTTGAACTTGTCCAAGAAGGAATGAAACCAAAACAAGCAGCAGGGCAAGCTTGTCAAAATAGCGCTTATTCCAAAAACGAAGTGTATCAAGAAATGTTAAAAGCCAAACAATAAAAACAAGCCTCTATTCTCGCATCAAAGTGGAATAGAGGCTTTGTTTATGATCTAGTTTATTGCAACATTAAGGCAGTGGATGGTGTTGGGCCGTATAAATGTCATACCATTCTTGGCGAGTAAGCTCGATGTTTACGGCATCGACGATTTCTTTTAAGTGTGTTGGATTAGTCGTTCCCGCAATTACTTGCATTTTGAGTGGCAATCTTAAAATCCAAGCTGCACCAATTGCGGATTTTGTCACGTGGTATTTTGCGGCTAATGTTTCTAATACTTCATTGAGTTTAGAATATTTTGGATTGTCGAGATACGTTCCATCTTCCCAGCTTGCTTGGAAAGGACACCATGCTTGCAGTGCAATATCGTTTTCTAAAGCGTAGTCGAGAATTTGATCGGCACGACTAGGGGCATGATCATCTGTCATGTTGAAGAAAACACCTTCATCAATAGCTAGTGCATGGACAGCGGAAAGCTGAATTTGATTGACGATTAAATCTTGATCGACAAATTTTTGCAGCATCCGCATTTTGGAAGCAGGAAAGTTGGATACACCAAAATAACGAACGAGTTTGCGATCGTGAAGTTCGTTGAATGCTTGTGCGACTTCACGTGGATCCATTAATGGATCAGGGCGATGCAAAAGCAGAACATCGAGATAATCACAATGTAAATTTGCGATCGATTGTTCAGCTTGCGCAATGATGTAGTCTTTTGCGGTGTCATAGCGTGGACCACCATTTCGCGCAGTAACGATATCGCATTTGGATTGGATAATCATCTGCTTGCGCAATTCAGGATGTTTGGCGAGCACTTGTCCAAAAGCAGGTTCAGTTCCATAAATGTCCGCATGGTCAAAGAAGTTGATGCCAAGATCTAAAGCGCAGCGAATGAGTTGTTCGAGTTGATCTTCACTTAAAGAAGAAATGCGCATGCAGCCAAGGGCAATAGCGGAGACCTCTAAATCGGTGTGAGTAAGTTTAAATTTTTTCATCATCATTTTCCTATCATTTGTGATCCAAGATTTACTTTAAAATATTGATATAGAGTCAATCGATGAATCATTTTTTTCTTTATTATAACGGAATTGCGATGAATTAAGCGATCTAAAACAACGTGCACATATGTAAAAAAGATCGAAATTGATGCACAAATTACGCAAATCGATTCAAATTTTGGTTTTGTTTGTACGCAAAATATACGCTAAAATAGAGACGAGAAAATCTGAACAAGTAAATAACAGTTTCAATTCAATGAAATTCTCGATAGAATGGCAAAGATTAAATTGACAATGATTAAAATAAATACAAAGGAGGGACAACATGGGATCAACAATTAAAATTCAAGGTGCACGTGAAAATAACTTAAAAAACGTCTCACTTGAAATCCCGAAAGATAAACTCATCATCATGACGGGTGTTTCTGGAAGTGGAAAAACGTCATTAGCATTCGACACCATTTATGCAGAAGGTCAGCGCCGTTACATGGAGTCTTTATCTTCTTATGCCCGTCAGTTTTTAGGAAATTCCGAAAAACCAGATGTGGATCAAATTGATGGCCTTTCTCCAGCGATCGCAATCGATCAAAAAACGACATCCCACAACCCGCGTTCCACAGTTGGAACAGTGACTGAAATTTATGACTATTTACGTCTTTTATATGCGCGCATTGGTGTGCCTTATTGTCCAGAACATGGCGAACCAATTACGGGAATGACAGTGACCGAAATGGTCGACCAAGTCATGGAGCTAGAAGAAGGAACGAGAACAACCGTTTTAGCACCCATCGCATTAGGGAAAAAAGGAACGTTTAAAGACACATTTGCCCGCTTGATGAAAGAAGGCTATTTACGTGTGCGTGTCGATGGGGAAATCCGTTTATTAGAAGAGATTGAACCATTAGAAAAAAATAAAAAACACGATATTGAAGTCGTAGTTGACCGGATCGTTCGCCGCGATAATCGCAGCCGTTATTATGATTCTCTACAAACAGCATTAGATATTGGAGAAGGCATGGCAGAAGTCGTTACAGATGAAGAAACATTGCGCTTCTCTTCGAATTATGCGTGCAATATTTGTGGCTTTACTGTGCCCAAACTAGAACCACGTCTATTTTCCTTTAACGCTCCAATTGGTGCGTGTCCAGAATGTAAAGGGATTGGCACAATTCAAAAAGTCGACCTCGACTTATTGATTCCTAATCGCAACTTATCGCTCAATGAAGGAGCGATTACGTTCTATAAAAATATGACGCAATCGAGCAACCAATTGTGGCAGCGTCTAGAGGCAGTTTGTGATCACTTTGGCATCGATATGGATGCTCCAATTAAAGATTTGCCGAAAAAACAGCTCGACAAAATTTTATATGGTTCAAAAGAATCGATTCAATTTACGATTTACAACTCCAAAGGATTAGAACGAAAATACGACGAACCAATCGAAGGAATCGTCGATATGATCGAACGACGTTATTTAGAAACAGGATCAGCTTGGAGCAGAGATTGGTATGAAACGTTCTTATCAGAACAAGAATGTCCATCTTGTCATGGCGCCCGTCTTAATCCAGAAGTATTATCCGTACGAATTGGCGGCAAAAACATTTATGAATGGACACAGATGAGTGTCGTGCAAAGTCTGCAATTTATTGATCAATTAGAACTGACGCCAACGCAGAAAAAAATATCGGATCTCGTTTTAAAAGAAATTCGTTCCCGATTGAACTTTTTAAAAAATGTCGGTTTAACTTATTTGACGCTCGATCGTCTCGCTTCGACGTTGTCAGGAGGAGAAAGCCAACGAATTCGTCTAGCAACACAAATAGGCTCGAGACTGACAGGGGTCATGTACGTTTTAGATGAACCATCGATCGGCTTGCATCAGCGAGATAATGATCGCTTAATCGAAACACTGAAAGAAATGCGCGATTTAGGCAATACTTTAATTGTCGTCGAACACGATGAAGATACGATGCGCGCGAGTGATTTCATTGTCGATGTAGGACCGGGCGCTGGAATTCATGGCGGAAATATCGTTGCGATTGGAACTCCGCAAGAAGTTATGGCTAACGATCAATCGATTACCGGCCGCTTTTTATCCGGTAAAGAAATCATTCCTGTACCAAGTGAACGGCGCAAAGGAAATGGCAAGTGTTTAAAGATTATCGATGCGACCCAAAATAACTTAAAACACGTTAATGTTGAATTCCCACTCGGAACGCTGACTGTTGTGACTGGAGTATCTGGTTCAGGAAAATCTTCTTTAGTAACAGAAGTGCTCACGCATACGATCCAGCACCATTTAGGTAAAGTACGCACAAAACCAGGTGAAGCTAAAGAAGTTCAAGGTTTAGAAGAAATCGATAAACTCATTGAAATTTCACAAGAACCTATTGGCCGTACCCCACGTTCCAACCCAGCGACATATGTTGGCGTATTTGATGATATTCGTGACCTCTATGCTCAAACAAAAGAAGCAAAGCTTTTAGGATTCACGAAATCGCAGTTCTCCTTCAACGTAAAAGGTGGACGTTGTGAAGCGTGCCAAGGTGATGGAATTCGCAGAATCTCGATGCACTTCTTGCCGGATATTTATGTCGATTGCGACGTTTGTCATGGCAAGCGCTATAACGAAGAAACTCTGCAAGTTAAATATAGAGACAAGACGATTGCTGATGTATTGGAAATGACAGTCGAAGAAGGAATTGAATTTTTCTCTTCCATCTCCAAAATCCGTCATAAACTGCAGACATTATCTGATGTCGGATTGTCCTATATTAAACTCGGCCAATCTGCGACGACTTTATCAGGTGGGGAAGCACAGCGTGTAAAACTCGCCAGTGAACTGCAGAAAAAGCCAACCGGAAAAACGGTCTTCATTTTAGATGAACCAACAACGGGACTGCATTCTTATGACGTTCGCAAATTGATCGAAGTGTTGCAGCGCCTAGTCGATACAGGAAATACGGTGATCGTCATCGAACATAACCTGGATGTGATTAAAAACGCTGACTACATTATCGATATTGGACCAGAAGGCGGGGATGAAGGTGGACAAATCGTCGCTAAAGGGACTCCAGAAGAAATTGTGGAATGCCCACAAAGTTATACTGGAAAATATCTCAAACCACTTTTAGAAAAATAAAATGAGCAAGCTGAAATCCCAAAAGAAGATTTCAGCTTGTTTTGTTCACGGGATCCAATCGCAAATAAAATGGATAAATCCCAAAGGCGGATCTTCATGGGGATAGGAAAAAAGTTAAACGATTAACATAGGAAATCTTTATATAATCAAATATAAGATTAAGAATGAGTTAAGATTTTCATTTGGTGTTTACACTTTGAAGTGAAATTTATAAACTTAGTGCTCAAATGCGCAGATATATGTTTAACTAAATACGACACACAATAAAATTTGAATGTAGGAGGAGCAGGCATGCCTAGAACGACTGTAGAAGAACTCAATAAACGTTTTCATTATCAACAAGTAACCGGCACGCTCGCTTCGCTCAGTCGGGTTATTACTTTACCAGATATTAACCGACCAGGATTAGAACTTGCGGGTTATTTCTCGAATTCCCAAACGAAACGCGTGATTGTCATCGGGGGAAAAGAATACCGTTATATTACTGATGAAATGGATGAAATTTCCCAGCGCCGTGTTTTTGAATTTTTAACGAATGAAGATACACCTTGTATTTTGATTACTGGCGATCATTCTTGCCCACCGGTTTTAAAAGAGATTGCGGATCGCAAAGACTTCCCAGTTTTTGAAACGAATCGTAAGACAAGCCAAGTTGTCGTCAATGTGACGAACTGGTTAGATGGCAAATTAGCCCCTGCCCAGCTGATCCATGCCGAACTCGTTCGCGTGTATGGGGTTGGTGTTTTAATCTCCGGCGCAAGCGGAATGGGGAAAAGTGAAATCGTATTGGATCTAGTCAAACGCGGCCACCAATTAGTTGCGGACGATCGCGTCGATATTTACCGAATCCACAACTCATTGATCGGACGAAGTGCTCAAATCATTGCGGGATATATGGAACTTAGAGGGGTCGGCATTATCGATGTGAAACGTTTATACGGCATCACTTCTGTTGCTAGCTCGACAGAAATCAGTTTTGAAGTTTGTCTTGAACCATATGATCCAAACAGTGACTACGACCGAATCGGATTAGATCATGACGAATACAACGAATACTTAGGCATTAAAATTCCGAAGTTAAGAATTCCAGTGACTTATGGCCGACCAATGGGAACAGTCATTGAAACAGCAGTGACAAACTACTTATTACAACAAGACGGTTTTGATTCCGCACGTGAGTTTGAAGAACTCGTTCTTTCGGAAATTGAAAAAAACCGTGTATAAAATAAAACATTCAAGGAACAGGACAACTCCTGTTCCTTTTCTGAATCGAAAGGGGAATTTATGGAAAATATAATCCTTTGGGCATTAGATATCGGATTCGGTTTACTCTTAATGACTTGGGGTGTATTCACCACATTTCAAAAATGGGGCATTGAAAAGCAACAAAGATTCAAAGCTATTGCGATTTATTGGATCTTTGTCTTGTTGTTGACAGCTTTGATCAAGCAAGTGATGGTCGCAATGGTCATTGCTGCAATATTAGTAGCTTTTGTTTTTCCAATCGAAATTCATTCTTGGCGTGCACTTGATGCTTGGGGACTGTGGTTAATCGTTGGCGTTGCTTTTGTTTTAGGAACGAACACAAAAGCAGAGTTCATCATGCGCATCATCAGCATTTTGATTTTACTTGGCGCTTTTGTGTTGATTCGCCAAGTTTTTACGCGAAAGTTTTATTCACGCTTTGGCCAAGTAGGAATGCTTTCCATTCTCTTTGTTTGCGGTGCAATTTTTCTATGCAGCCAAGCAGGAGAAAAAAGTATTGCGTATTGGCTCAATATCGGATTGATTTTATTGAGCATTGTTGGTTTTGCGTATGTCAGCATGAAAAAGAAATCAAACGCAAAGCCATTATTGTTGTTTGATTTAGATGGAACATTAATCGATTCCCAACCACTTGTATTTGAAACATTTCGCCAAGTGTTTGCGACACTTAAACCGGGATATCCATTAAGCGATGAAGAGTTGTATTCCTTTTTTGGACCGACGTTAGAAACGACATTTTTACGCTACTTTCCTGAAGATGAAGTCGAATCCGTCATTGAGGTCTATCAACAAATCAACCGTAAGCTGCATGCGACCTATTTAAAAGAAATGCCTTATGCGCTTGAAACAATCGCCGCTTTGGATGAACAAGGCTATGTGTTGGGCATCGTTTCGAATAAACGCCATGCGGTAGTGGAACTTGGATTAGAACAAAGCAAACTCAAACCGTATATGCGTGCTGTCTACGGTAAAGAAGATCAACCAGCATGCAAGCCGAAGCCTGATGGATTGATTCATGCGGCTAAACAAATGGGCTATAAATTAGACGAAGTGCTTTATTTTGGTGATAATGCGGCAGATATTCAAGCGGCAAAGGGGACGGCTTTTTATTCGGTAGGTTATACTTTAGATACAGTACAAAAACAATCATTACTCAACGCAAAACCATGTGCGTTTATCGATGATTTAAGAAAAATAAAAGATTTATTGAAGGAGGATCGGATATGGATCGACAAGTCGATTTGGTAATTATTGGTGCAGGACCTGCCGGTATGGCTGCTGCATTATATGGATCACGTGCAGGGTTATCTACAGTGATGATCGATGCAGCTGCTCCAGGAGGAAAACTTTTAAAAACGTATCAAATTGAAAACTATCCTGGTGTAGGAACAGTCAGTGGACCAGATTTAGCAATGCAGATGTATCAACAATCTATCGCATTTGGCGCTGAATTTGTGTATGGCGAAGTCGTTGAAGTCACTCAAGATAAAAAAGTACGTTTAGCAGATGGCACAGTTTTTGAAGCTAAAGCAGTGATCATTGGCACTGGTGCAAGAGAAAAAGAAATGGGTATCCCAAATGAAGCAGAAGCCATTGGCCATGGCGAAAGCTTCTGCGCAGTTTGCGATGGAGCATTTTTCAGAAATAAAGACGTTGTCGTGATCGGCGGCGGAAACTCCGCATTAGAAGAAGCACAATTCTTAACTCGATTTGCGAATCACGTGACAATCGTCATTCGTCGTGACGTCTTTAGAGGATCAGCCAAAGCACAACGCGAAGTTGAAGAAAACGAAAAAATTTCTGTAATCTATCACCACATTCCAAAAGAAGTAGAATTAACAGATGGCAAAGTTTCTGGCATCGTTTTAGAAGATGTCCAAACAAAAGAACAGCACACATTAGCATGCCAAGGCATTTTCCCATTCATCGGCCAAATCCCAGAAACATCATTTGTCAAAGACTTAGGAATTTTAAACGAACAAGGCTACGTGATTGCTAATGAACAATTAGAAACTGCAGTAAAAGGTATTTATGTTGCAGGCGACTGCAAAGAAAAAGATCTACGCCAAGTCGTTACTGCTACAGCAGATGGTGTAATTGCAGCAACCAATGCATTCCACGCCATTACAGGAATGTAGAAATCACAATTCAAAATAGAGAAGAGAAGAAACGATTAAGTTTCTTACAGACAATTTCATAAACTTATAAACAAAAAGCCCGGATCTAAATTCAGATCTGGGCTTTTTAAATGGATTGATGCGAAGAAAAGGATATTCGCATTTGTGAATTCCATGATGAAATGCGCTATGTCAAAGAAGTTTAATTTTCAGACGAATTGAGAACTTCAGAATAATGGGAATTATAATCAGCTAGGCTGATCATTGTATCTTCATCTTTATTGCTAGAAGAACATCCGCATAAAAGAAATAAACTTAAAGCAGCACAAGATAATGTTTTGATACTCATATTATTTCCTCCAAAGTATGGTTTAAACGTTGCATTTTTGTACCAAGCCGCTTCGCGGCAGTTCGCTAAAACCGAATGGAAAATCGTA
>JAUMZN010000052.1 GCA_030528085.1 Erysipelotrichaceae bacterium
ATAAGTTGGATCTTGATACGTTGGATCTTCGTACAATGGTTCATCATACACTTGATCTTCGTAATTTGCTGGATCTTCTACTGGTTCTTCATATTGTGACTCATATTCACTAGTTGATTGTTCTTGATTAGTTGTTTGTGATTCATTTTGCGTCACAGGAACTCCATCATGAACAAGTTCAAACTTGATTGTGAGCACACCAGTCGAATCGATCGCCAAGCAATTTTCTGGAATCATATATCCGCCAATACTCATTGCTGGTGTTTTTGTTGAACCAGAAATCGTAACTTGCAGCACTCCATCCCCTTCAGCTTTGAGATCATAAGAAATCAACTGATCAGATTTAGCGGAATGCGCCGGTTTATCATTCCAATAAATTGTGACACTTTGTTGACCATTCGGTGTGATCACAATTGGAACATTAATCGTTGTTGGCAAGAATCCGCTTAAACGATAGCTACCGTTGCCTAAAGCTGTTAAGCCAAGTGCACCTTGTTGACTATTTGAAGCATCGCCGCGTTTTCGATTTTGAAGATCTTCTGCTAAGCGCTGTGTTGTTTCTTCTTGGTTTTTCAATTCTTGTTCTCTTGCTAATCGTTCTGCCTCCAACGAAGCATTCGCACGGTTTCGAGAAACATAACCAAGAATCGCAAATAACGTGATCAAACAAACTGCACTGACTAAAATCAAACGGGAGAGTTTGTTTTGATTTCCCCAACTCATGTAACGCGATAGTTTTGACGCGCTGCTTTTCATGTTGGTTTTATTACGGCGCTTTTTGGACGCACGAGAAGTTTGTTTTGCTGGTTTAGCAGATGGCATTGATTGAATCATCTTCACCTGGGCTTGCTGCAAAGCTTGATCACGAGCCGATGCATAAGCCATCACGTCTGCATCAACAGCATCCTTTATATATTCCCAATTCACACCAATCGCATCGCAATAGCCATGAATAAAGTAGCGAACATATGAAAAGTCATCGGAGAAAATATCGAGATTATGTTCTTCGATGGCACGGATATACTCAGGTCGAAGTCTTGTTTGCGTAGAAATATCTTGGATTGATAAGTTCAAATCCAGTCGTCTTTGTTTGAGTATCTGATAATATTGCATAATTTACTTTTCCCTTGAACAAGAATTATAACATTCAAAACCCGTAACAAAAAGGGTGGCTAAACCGTAAAAATGCCGTATATTTGACAAAATCAGCCCGTTATCTTTGCTTTTAATCTTTCTTGTTTTTGAGATCATCCAAAACGATGTACTTTTCAAAAGTCTAACTCATATAAACCTTTTTGCTTTTAAATATGTTTTGGCTTACATTTTGGCTTCAATTGAAATTCAATCGCTCTAATTTCAACCTTTCTTCAAAACAAAAGGCGCAACAAAACTTATTTCATTGCACCATTCAAATTCAATTTATCTATAAACCACATAGCGATCATGCGGCATATCTTTGCCTCGATAATGTTTTACCCATCTATCTTTGATCGCCATTCCGTTTCTGATCGCTACATTTTGCGAAGCAGTATTCGTATCTCGAATAATTGAACAAACTTCCGTTGCACCTAATTTTTCAAATGCATATTGTTTACAAGCTTTTGCTGCTTCAGTGGCATATCCCTTGTGCCAATATGGACGCTGCAAAAGATATCCTATTTCAAGAACTTCCGTTTCTTTCCACGGCTGCATAGTCAATCCACATTGTCCAATCATTTCATCAGTCTCTTTTAGAACAACTGCCCATAAGCCAAAGCCCCATTTTTGGTAGCGGGCAATTTGTCTATCCAGCCATTCATGAACTTCATCATCATTAAATGCCCCTTCATAGGCATACATCGTTTGTTCATCTTGCAAGATTTTGCACAACGCTTCAAAGTCTGTCTGCTCCATCTCACGCAAATATAATCGTTCGGTTTCAAGTATCATATTGATCTGTATCTCCTCACTCATTCCCTTTGCTAGATCCATTGGGATCTATTCATCCAAAACAAAAGGTGCAAGAAAGTTCGTTTCATTGCACCGTTCATATTCATATTTTATTTAAATCGAATCTTCCAAATTCAATTCCATGATGTTCCATTTTTCGCCGCCATGTACTGACTTAGCGACACCGCGATTGGTGAATCCTAATTTTTCATAGAAAGGAATATATTGGTCTTTGCAATTTAAGATAATGCCTTTTCTTGAATCATTCACGCAATCTTTAATGGCTTCTTTCATCAAGATTGAAGCATATCCTCTTTTTCTAAATTTTGGATCCGTTTCAACACCAAAAAGCATTTGCCAATCACCGCTTTCATCATGCAATGTTGCATCTGTATAGAAAGCATCTAACAATTCCATTTCATTGCTGACCATTCCATTGACCATGCTGACTAGTTCGCCATCTCGCCAGAGCAACCAGAAATGGTTTGGATAAACTTCTAATCTTTGTTTTAAGCTTTCAAGATCTGCTGCTTCAGCTGGACTAAAACAAAGAGATTCTAATTTCGCAATTTTCTCTAAATCACTCAATTTTGCATTTCTAATTTCAAGCATAGCTGTTTCCTCCTGGCGTCCTTGCCAATCCAATTTATTATAACAAAACCGAAACAATATACATCAATCTCATTCGGTTTCCTCATTTATCACAATGATTGTTTTATTTTTGGTCTAAAGCCGCTTTTTCTTTTGCTTCGCATACGTAATGTAAAGCATTTTGACGCTGTTTTTCAATATCTTCAGGGCTGAGTTTGCGAATCACTTTACCTGGCACACCAACGATTAATGAACCAGCTTCAAATGTTTTATGTTCTGGAATCAATGTCCCTGCGCCAACTAAACATCCTTTTTCTAGATGCGCGCCATTTAATACAATTGCTCCCATGCCAATTAAACAATCGTCTTCGATCACTGCTCCATGAACAATTGCCCCATGGCCAATTGTTACATGCTGACCAATATGAATTGGATAATTTGCGTCTGTATGAAGAATACATCCATCTTGAATATTTGTCGCATGTCCAATCGCAATTGGTTCACTTTCTGTGCGAACAACCGCATTATGCCAAACAGAAGTGTCTGTTCCAAAACGAACATCTCCTTCAATCACTGCGTTTTTTCCTTGATACATCGGTTTGTTTGACCACATGTCTTTGGAATCTTGATCAGTCCAATTCATACTCATCCATCCTCTCTATCGATTGTCTTCAATTTTATGTTACGAGATTTCTTTGCGTTAAGCAGTTCATTTGCGCAACCGTTTTGGTCTAGTTTCTCTTGTTTTTAAAAATACCAAAACTCATACGCTAAACAAGTCGTTTGAATAAAAGAAAAAAGACAGACTTCCAATATAAATGGATCAGTCTGTCTTGTTCATTACTAGATTGAGTTTTAATCGATATCTGTAGATTCCATAATTTTTTCAAGCGTAAGCAAACAGAGGTCGCTCTCTGTTTGATTTGGATCCTGAATCAATTTTGAATCATTTGGATCATCAATTGCTGAATCTTCTTGTGCACTTTGATCACTTTCATTGATCATTGATTGTTGGGAATCAATCGTCGAATCGATAATTCCTTCGCTTTCTGAATATTCATCAGGCAATTCATTTTCGACATAATCATTATCGACAACTGTAATATTCACTAAATGATCGGAATAAGAATCAATGATCGTGCCATACACAGTCCCATTTTTCGAAGGAAGAATGTAGTAATATTCATTTTCTGACCCTTCAATCAAATAATCCAAACCGTTTTGTTGCAAGCTATTTTGCGTTTCACTTTTCGTATAATATCCCGCATCGATCGGGGAAGACGTAAAAGTGATTGTCATATTATCATAAGTCTTAATTTCAAATAACAACTGATCTGTTTCTTGCGAATAGTCATAAACGTAGTCGACATACTCAGGAAACTCAATGACAAGATCAGATCCAGGAATAAAAAGTAATCGGTTGGATAAGTCAGCATAATCCGTCGTTTCTTCACTGTATTCAGTAACGGCATGCTGCATAACACGAGATACCTGCATCCGTCCAATAAAAATGCTCATGATGGAAAGTGCTACAATAGCCATTAAAACAACAATAACAATAATCGCAATAACGATCGGAATTAATTTTTGATCAGATTTTTGTGGCTGCTGAGAGTTTTGTTCTTGGGGAATAGGGGGAATTAGTGATGAATTGCATCGCAAGCAATAGCGAATTCCGGATGGATTATCGTAATTACATTTTGGACATTTCATAGACTTTCCTCCCTCCGGTTACATGATAACCAACACTTACGTTAGATTCCTGTAACAAATTCTTAATTTTGAGTAAACATTTGTGAAAAAGAAGAGTTTTTTGTTCTTTGATCTCAAAATCACATCTAAAAATCAGCTGATCCATTTCAATTCCAAGCATTATTTTTCCATTTCACGAGCATAATACTGATCAATTTCATTTTTCAATACAAAATGACAGGAAATTGTTTAAGCAGCTACACTTCACCCTGTCGCAAAATTGTTTTTTGTTAAAATACTTTTTGGATATGGATTCTTCACAATCCATTTCTTTTTCATTCGATCAGGAGGAAATGATCATGAGTGGATTTTTTGGAGCTGCTTTAAAACAAGATTGTGTCTTGGATTTGTTTTTCGGCACTGACTATCATTCCCATTTAGGAACACGCCGTGCAGGTCTTTGCACACACGGAGAAAACGGTTTTTCCCGTTCGATTCACGATATTACTAACTCCCCATTCCGTACAAAATTCGATGGTGAATTAGACCAATTTTCCGGTAATTTAGGTATCGGATGTATTTCTGACTATGAAGCACAACCTTTATTAGTTCGTAGTAAATTTGGTCCTTTTGCGATCACGACTGTTGGCCGCATTAACAACTTAGATGAACTTCAAAACCTTTGTTTTGAAAACGGCATGAACTACTTCTACGAAATGACAACAGGTGAAATCAACCCGACAGAAGTTGCTGCTGCGATTATTTGCTTAAAAGACTCTATTGTTGAAGGGATTGAATATTTACAATCTTTAATTGATGGGTCAATCTCTATTTTATTACTTACAGATCACAGCGTTATTGCCGCCCGCGACAAATATGGACGTACCCCAATTGTCGTTGGTGAAAAAATTGATGGCACTGGTTATTGTTGTGCATTCGAAAGCCATTCTTTTATCAACTTAGGCTATAAAAACTACAAGGAATTAGGCCCTGCAGAAATTGTTGAACTGACTAGTGATGGTGTTACAGTTTTAAAACCTGCTGGCGAAGAGATGAAAATCTGTTCCTTCCTTTGGGTTTACTATGGATACCCAACTTCTACTTACGAAGGAGTTAACGTTGAATCCATGCGTAATAGATGTGGTCAATTATTAGCACAGCGTGATGACTGCTTAAAAGACCATGTAGATTGCGTTGCTGGTGTTCCAGATTCTGGTATCGCCCATGCGATTGGATATGCGAATGAAACGCATTTACCATATGCGCGCCCATTCATTAAGTACACACCAACTTGGCCTCGTTCTTTCATGCCAACAAGCCAAAAACAGCGTAACCGTATTGCTTCAATGAAGCTGATTCCTGTTCAAGAAATGATTGAAAACCGTCGCTTATTATTAATCGATGACTCAATCGTTCGTGGTACACAGCTTGGCAATACAACAAAATTCCTTTACGATTCTGGAGCTAAAGAAGTCCATGTTCGTCCTGCATGCCCACCTATTTTATATGGCTGCAAATTCTTGAACTTCTCTCGTTCTACGTCTGATTTAGACTTGATCACTCGTCGTGTGATTCAAGAATTAGAAGGCGGCGAACCTTCTGCAGAAGTATTAGCTGAATATACAAACCCAGATAGTCAACGCTATGCCAACATGCTCGAAGCAATTCGTCAACGTTCTAACTTTACAAGCCTGCGTTACCACCGTCTTGACGACTTGGTTAAATCAATTGGCTTGCCAAAATGCAAACTTTGCACATACTGCTTCGATGGCGTTAAATAACATTCTCTAGATCTTCAAAAGTCCCGAATATTTGGGACTTTTTCTTTTATCTCGCTTTTCTTGTAAGGGATTTCTAAGATGTTGTTTTGATGAAAAAATCAAATATTTTTTTCTTCTTGATGAAAAGAGGTTAAAGAAAAAATAGAAACCTTTATAATCCTTATCAATGTTTAGGCAAGTTTTTTTGTTTGTTCAACGCAAACTATAGATTCTTGCTTGCTTATTATTTGTAGACACAATCGAGAACCCGTTTTCGATTTCTTTTTTTATACATGAACAGAAAGTGAGATTTTATATGAACGTCCGCCACACAACCGCTCAAGATATTCCTTTACTTTTAGACATCTTTGAACATGCCCGCAATTTTATGCGCGAAACAGGAAACCCTCATCAATGGAATGACAATCGGCCGAATCAATCTTTGATCTACAATGACATTATTTTAGGTCAATCATATATCGTGGAAGATCAAGGAGAAATTCTTGGTGTCTTCTCTTTAATCTTTGGTGATGATCCTACCTATGACTTAATTGAAAATGGCCATTGGCGCAATCATGAACCTTATGCGACAATTCACCGTATCGCTTCTACACATAAAGGACATGGATTTTTTGATGCTTTAATCCGCTATTGTTTCGAACAATGCCAAAACATTCGCATTGATACCCATCCAGACAATCAAATTATGCAAAAACTTATTTTGCGCAATGGATTCTCTTATTGCGGCATTATTTATACCGATGATGGAACGCAGCGTTTAGCTTATCAAATCACTGCTGAAGATATGCAGGCAATGCAAAACGCGCAAGCTCACAATAAATCTCAAAACATTTCTCTTTCACTCTCATAAAAACGAAAACACGATCGCGAACATCGCAAATGTCATGTTCTGCAGATCGTGTTTTTAATTTTTCTTTTTATAATTGGATGAATTAGTTATCTGAGCGGCTATATCTATTTTGCATCAGACAAGAGCTTGTAAATAACACTTCATCGAGTAATTGATCCGTATGTTTTTGAACTAGATCAACGATCTTCTGGTTTTGTTCATTACAGAATTCAATCGCATCGCTATTGTCTTGGTAAGATTTTTCCCCTTCAACAATCACTTGTCGACAAGCAGATTCTAATGCTTCTTGGTAGCGTTCTACACTGACAATTGTCGTATCGTGATGTGGATCCGCAATCGCTGAAATTAGACGATTTGACCAATAGAAGTTATTTGTATTGACCTGCAAAGTTGTATTGCCGATATATTCAGGCACTTTTGTGCAGTTGGTGTAAATTGGAACTAATGCATTGTAAACATTGGAGGCAAAAGCAACCCATTGAATACAGCTGACTTCGCGAGGTACATCGTTGCGAATTTCTGCCACGCCTAAAAAGCTCGTGCGGTTTACACCGATCGAACGGTAAATATTTGCTTGCGCAGAATTGGAATAAACACTATAAGGTGTGCCTTGATATGTGGAAGATTGAACATATTTCACATCTTCTACTGTAATTAAATAATCAGGTTTGCGGCACCAAGGCAGCACGTCACTTTCAGGTCCTGTTAATAAGCCATCATTCGTCCAAGTTGGATCAAGACGGTTGAAATAGCGTTGGCCATACCAAACACGTGGTGTGTTATAGATATGATCAGAATCTGAATGACTACCAAAAGCGAGGCGGGCATTAAATTTACCTTTGGATAAATTCAAGTGGTTTTGATTGATGAATTCAACGATATCGGCACTTGCCATATGTTCTTTTTGTTCACCAGTGGCGTCATCTAAATCAAAGTCATCTAATGAGAATTGGTTAGCGATCACTGTATAACAATCATCTGGTAATTTTCGTGCGATCCAATGGTGGCCGCCGACAGTTTCTAAATACCAAACTTCATCATGATCCGCAAAAGCAATTCCGTTATTTTCGTATGTTCCATATTGTTCTAATAACATCCCTAATCGTTTTACCCCTTCTCTTGCAGAATGGATATAAGGTAAAACAAGCGCAACGATATCTTCTTCACCAATACCGCCGATTTGTTCAGGTGTTGTATCTGTTGCTTCTTGATAAACCACTAAAGGGTCTGCTGCTAAAACGCGCTGGTTTGTGGTTAATGTTTCTGTTGCTGTCATCGCAACATTTGCACTGTTGATTCCTGCTGCTGCCCAAATTCCTTTTGCTTCTGGATTTACATTTGGAACGGATGTATAACGCATCGGATTATCTGGAAGTGCAATTGTGCAATGTGAGATCACTGAATGATATTCGCGAGGTTGTTCATGAGGTTCAACAACTTTGAATTTTTTAACCGCAAAAGATCCGGTTGGGTTGTCATCATTTCGTGAAATCATTGTTGAGCCATTATATGTCGCATTTTTACCGACAAGAATTGTTGTACAAGCCATATTTGAGTTCTCTCCTTTTCTGATCTTGTGATTGTTTCTTCCTTATTTATTCGTAAAACAATCTTCCTATTTATTGTATTCTTGTTTGATTCAGAATGCTCATGATTGCACTTCTAAGCATGAAAAATTAGCTTTATCCGACTTCTTTGAATTGAATACATGACTGCTCTTTTTTGCGAACAGTCTCTCGTTCTTCTCTAATTAAGTATTTCATTTGTTTTCTAATGAATTCATCATCATGAACGGTATCATTGAATAGCGATATCCTCATAAATGAAAACGCTAAAGAACTAAAGAAATTTAGATTGTTTTTGATGCCTTTTCGAGTTAAAAAAATAGCGGATTATCGCTAGTTTTCATTGTTAATTTAATCACTATCAAAGATGAAAAGACATCTTTAATCAACGGATGTTCGATCGCTCTGTATGCGCTTTAAATCCGTTTCTTTTTTAATCTCCATTTCTCAGTTTTTGTGATTTTAAGCGTTTTCACGAAATTGAATTCGATCGTCTTTTCAACCTTGCTTCTTCGCTTTTTCATCTTGTTTTCTTACCCACTATACTTTGAACTTGTTACTTATTGGCTTGAATGATGAAAAAATAGACAGTCCGAATTAAACATTTTGAATGATCTTTTTTATCCCCTTTTTTTGTGATAAATATATTGTGTTAAAAATGAATGTAGAGTTTTTAACATAGAGTTATAGAGTTAACCTAAACGAAAGGACACTATAGAAATGAAAAAAATCTACGAAGGAAAAACTAAAGACGTTTACAGCCTTGATAACGGAAACGTAATGTTGAAGTTTAAAGACGACTGCACAGGAAAAGATGGAGTCTTTGATCCAGGTGAAAATGCTGTCGGATTAACCATCGAAGGAATTGGTAAAGCAAACCTTGAAACATCTATCCACTATTTTGAATTACTCAAAAAAGCAGGAATCAAAACCCACTATGTCAGCGCTAATTTAGAAGATGCTACTATGGAAGTTTTACCTGCAACAGTATTTGGACACGGACTTGAAGTAATCTGCCGTTTAGTTGCGACAGGTAGCTTTATTCGTAGATATGGAGAATATATTCAAGACGGTACTGTTCTTGAAGGCGGCTATGTTGAATGCACATTCAAAAACGACGAATTAGGTGATCCACTTGTAACTGGTGAAGGTCTTGCTGCTTTAGGCATTATGACTCCAGAAATGTTCGAAAGCATGAAAGAACAGACTTTAAAAATCACTAAAATCGTTGCTGATGATCTGAAATCTATCGGTCTTGATTTATGGGATATCAAATTCGAATTCGGTTATAACAACGACGAAGTTATCCTGATCGATGAAATCGCATCTGGTAACATGCGCGTTTACAAAGACGGTAAAATCGTTGACCCAGTTGAATTAACAAAATTAATCAACAATCGTTAATTTACAATCATACAAACAACAAAAGGGGCCTAATGGCCCCTTTTATTTTTCTCTTCTCATCATTCCATCCCCACACACAGTCAAATAAAACAAAAAAGGCGAGAAATGATATAGATTCAATCTTTCGTAGTAGAAAAATAAAATCTAATTCTCGCCATTTGTATCCTTTAGTTTAAAGATCAAAGTTCACAAGATCATCAAAATGGATGATCAATTGTTTTCTGTTGTCGATTCTAAGTTCCCGTCATAATTGGATAAATTGTAGGTGTGATATACATTAGATATGCACGCTTTTTGATTGTTTTCAACAATATAGTAACCAATTATGCCCGGTTCCGTTGCTTCTGTAACGATATCAGCAGA
The DNA here is from genome assembly GCA_030528085.1 of Erysipelotrichaceae bacterium. GTDB lineage: Bacteria > Bacillota_I > Bacilli_A > Erysipelotrichales > Erysipelotrichaceae > Allobaculum. The sequence continues at coordinate 10,176 of JAUMZN010000052.1, forward strand.
GTGAGAATCAATTTTATCAACAGAGACTAACTTCTCTGACAAGACATCGAACTCAATATCAGTAATGTCCTTATCGTCTAATGTAATGTGATTCACAAACTCATTTGAATTTGAATCCGTTAGTGGAATAAAGTCTTGCGAAGCGTAAATAGAACGAGGAACAATTTCTTCAGTATTAAAATTATGATTCGTGATATTTTTGATCACATAATTCTCGCCATTAATAGCCGCATTTAAGTCAAATTGCACTTCCCCTGGTGGGGTGTTTAAGTGAAAACTAATAAAATATATTATATTGCCATTTTCTTTGATTGACTTTATTGATGTTTTTTCTATTGTCACCTCTTCATTCGATATTCCTAAATTGCATTCAATTCCTTCATCCTTTTCTGATCTTTCTACATATCTTAGTTCAAAAAAAAGATCGTTGGAATTAGAACAAGTATGAATAGAAGGAGTATCAAAATAAGGCTTTACGGGATTTTCACTTTCATTATTATCGTTGCTGCTATTTGTGCTGTCCCAAAGAAGATAAACAAACAAGCATGACATGAGTAGCACTGCTATTGCGATTAAACCCTTTTTCTTCATAGCTTCACCTCCTATTTATAGATTATCATTATTTTGATAGATCTATATAAACATCCGAAAATTTTATTTAGAAGCAAACGTTGAAATTATTATTAATTGAACAGCAAAGGACAAGATAGTAATATCTTCCCCCAATTGCCCTTGTGTTTCTCAATGCATATCTCGGCATGTAAAAAGCTGCTCATACATAAGTACGAACAGCTATTAGTTACTTTGACTTTTCGACAGATTGTTTTGCTTTTAGTGCTGCAACCTGTTTGGCATCCACAAAATGAGTGGCATAGCTTTTCTCAATTTCTGGTTTGCCGCTTTTACTAAAGCGCAGCGACGTACCCGAATTGCGGCTTGATCTATTTGTCTTTTTCCCACCATATTGTTTGTAGACACAAAAGGAAGGTTTTAGCCCCTTTTTTTGTGCGTAAGTTCGCATCTGGCTCATAATAAATGCAAGCTTGTGCAAATTAACGGTGCATACTCGTTCGAGATAATCCACTCGTCCGGAGCGCCAATCGTCATATTTCTGTTTTGGCAGAACACCGATCTCCATCAATACATCTACTGGCGCCGCAAAGCCACGACTTTGGCATTGCTGATCAACTGCTAAATGTATTTTTTCAATCAATTCTTTTTCCGTCATAGAGATTCCCTTTCTTTTTGCACACGTATTTCAAAATATCTTTTGCTTGATGCGCCCGACAAAAGTATTTTTTAGTCTTGATGTTCTCGGGCAGTGAACAA